>CBDUVK010000082.1:0-10311 GCA_965370645.1 uncultured bacterium | reverse complement strand
TGTCGAAAGATGGGATGATCATCGGCAATCAGTATCTTGATTCTATCTGACATGTAAATTCACACCTCCTTTGAAAAGGGAATGTTGATCATAATGGTAGTACCTGCACCGGGTCTGCTGGAAATTTGAAAAGAACCGTCCATCAACCGGGTCCTTTCCTTCATGTCCGTCAGTCCAATTCCTTCCTTCATTTGACCTCCGGTATGAAATCCTTTTCCATTATCTTTAATAACAGTATGTATTTGATTCGCGATTTTCTTGATAGTAACCGAAGATAAATCGGCATCGGCGTGTTTTAAAATATTGTTCGTCGCTTCCTGGATAATTCGGTAATAGTGTATCTCTGATTTTTTGGGAAGCAAATTATCGATATTCTCTATTTTAAGATCAAACTTAACATCTGTTGCGTGAGACATTTTATTGATCATGGATTCAATTGCTTTGGTTATTCCTAAACGATCCAGAAGATGGGGATGCAAATTATGGGAAATTTCGCGTACTTCATTGATCGATTCTTTTATGATTGAGCCTAATCCATCCAGGTTCTTTTCTAAATTATTTCGATCCTGTAATAACTGTTGCAATTCATTATTAGCTATAAGAAGATTTTGTCCCAGACTATCATGCAACTCTGCTGCAATCCGTTTTCTTTCTGCTTCCTGGGATTCAATCAGTTTATTTGAAAATTCGATCTGATTCTGCTGGGATATTTTTAAATGACGTACCCGGTATAAATGCGTCATTAAAATGATACCTGCGGCAAGAATGCTCAAACCTATTCGAAACCACCAGGTTTTCCAGAAGGGCGGCGAGATAATGATTCTTATTGAGGTTCCTGCTTCATTCCAGATACCATCACTATTTGAGCCTTTAACCTTAAAAACATATTCTCCCGGATCCATGTTGGTAAAAGTGGCACTCCTCTTCTTAAAATCGGTATAAATCCAATCCTGATTAAATCCCTCCATCTTGTAAGCGTATTGATTTTTAGAAGGAGCGCTATAATCCAATGCTGAAAAATCAAAAGAGAAAACATAATCATTGTAGGATAGAGATAGTTCCTCCACAATTGAAATATGTTTTTCAAGCTTCACATTCTTATTAAACTTTTTAAAAGATGTGATTACGATGGGAGGCATATACGCGTTATCTTTAATACTATCCGGATAAAAAGCGATATATCCTTTCGAGCAACCAAAAAATAACTGTCCATTTTGATCCTGGTAAAACGCACCTCCTGAAAATTCATCGCTGGGTAATCCATCTCCGGTATCATAATTCTTAAAAGAATTGAAAGGTGTAAATTTTGACAGACCTTTATTAGTACTCAACCACAAACTGCCTTTTAGGTCCTCTAAAATTCCATATATGTGCTGATTCGGTAAGCCATCGCTCTCAAATAGATGATTGATTTTTCCGTATATTGAATCTTCTAAATTCATATATGATAGTCCACCCGATGTCCCTATCCATAGAATCGGCTTTCCATTTATTCGTGATTCATAGATAGAATTGACAATATTATCGCACAAGCTGTGGGGATTTGATGGATTATGAATGTATCGCGTAAATTTATTGCTTTTTGCGTCGTATTGATTCAATCCTCCGCCCCAACCGCCAATCCATAAAGTTCCTCTTTTATCTTCGTATAAGGAAAGAATATAGTCGCTTGAAATACTGTGAGAATCATTTGCATTAAACCTGTAATGTTCAAATCTTTTCGATGCGCTGTCGTATCGATCTAAACCCTTATCAGAGGTCCCGATCCATAAAAATCCTTCACTGTCCAGGAGAAGGCCTTCAATATAGTTCGAAGCAATACTGTTATCGTCTTTCGGATTATGTTTTAAGTTCTGAAATTTATTGGTTTCAGGAATAAATCGATTAAGTCCTCCTCCGAATGTTCCGATCCATAAGTTCCCGTTTTTATCACCAGTTATAGATTGAATATTATCATGGCTCAAACTCTGAGGATCTTCAGGATCGTATTTAAAATGGCCGAAATGGCCTGTTCCGGGATTTAGACGGTTTAAACCATTAGCTTCCGTACCAATCCACAGATACCCGTTTCCATCCTTGAAAAAACAGCGAACTAAATTCCCGCTTAATGAATTTCTGTCGGTTTTTGAATGATTGCTATAGGAAAATTTTTTCCGGTTTAGATCAAGTTTACTTAAGCCACTAATCTTGGTACCAATCCATAGAATCCCTGATTTATCTTCGAACAGGGATAGAAGCTTGTCTAAACTCAGACTTACATCATTCGCCTCCTGATGCTTATAATGAATAAAGGTATTAGCATCTGAAATAAAGCGGTTTAATCCGCCATCGAGGGTAGCTATCCACAAATGCCCGAAACTATCCTCAAAAATTGAGCTGATGCCATTACTGCTAATACTGGTTGAATTATGGGGATCATAGCTGAAACGAGCAAATTCTGAGGTAATCACATTAAACCGATTTAAACCATTTTCCATGGTTCCCACCCATATAGCTCCCCGTTGGTCTTCGTGGATAGAAATAATTTTATTTCCACTGATGCTTCCGGTGTTATTTGGAATGGAATAATAGCGGATAAATTTTATATCATCATTATTTGTGAGATTGGCTGGATTTATATAACATAATCCATCCCAGGTCCCAATCCACAGCAAACCACGACTATCAACATAAATTTTTCGAATATAATTGTTACTTAAACTTAGAGAATCTGCGGGATCATGAATAAAAGAGGTAAATGTTTCATGTTGAGGATCGTATAAACTTATTCCACCGCCCCAGGTGCTGATCCAAAGGTTTCCAAGCTGATCTTCTATTATTGAAGTTGGCCTGCTATTATTTATACTCTTCGGATTATTATCTTCCGGAAGGTATCTGATAAATTTTGAGGAGTTCAGATCATATCTATTCAGACCTCTCCAGGTAGCAATCCATAAATTTCCTGAACGATCTTCATATATATCCCAAATCCAATTATGTGAAATGGAATTTGAATCTAATGGATGATGCTTGAATACCTCGAAACTGTATCCATCATATTTGTTCAATCCATCCTGCGTTCCAAACCACAGAAATCCCTTGGAGTCCTGGAAAATACAATTGATAGTATTTTGAGATAAGCCTTGCGCTGATGAAATCCAATCAAATTGCAGGGGTTGTTTGAAATCTGCTTTATCGGCCCTGAGATTTAAGCGACAGGTGGGTGAGAATGATATCTCAAAAAGGCCTACTAATAACAGTCCTGTTAACCATTTATTCATAGGGCCTGAAATTAAATATGGTATGAAAAGACTGATGAATTAAAATTTATATGAACCTGGATATTGTTTACCATATTATATGTTATAGTAGGAAATTTTTTTATTATTTTCAAGTCCATATATATCCAAACTTTGTTTTTTGAAAAGGGTACTTGTTATATATGTTCACTGAAATACCTTTATAAATGTGACCCAGCCCTGCCTGCGCCGATGCTTCGGCAGGCAGGCCTTGATCCTCTTCCCTATGCTCGTACGGACCGGAGAGATAGGTTACAAATGTTCGTTGATATGAGTTACAGTTATTCTGTCTCAAAGTAATGAATGTATTGTATTATTTGTGATTTATCGATCAGTATATCGAAGATTCAGAATAAAATGTGATAGAGTTTAGTTGGATATAAAATTTGGTCTGAATATACCCTAACCCCTGCCTGCGCCGTAGCTACGGCAGGCAGGCCAGCCCTTCCCCTGCCAGCAGGGGAAGGGAGAAAGGGAAGGGGTACACTTAATAAAATATCATAAAAACAAATTCGTTAGTCCTAATTATATACAGGTTAATCAGGTGGCATAAATCTAACAAAAGTATTACCTATGTCTCCGAACAACTGTTACCCATGTCCCCAGTCTATACAAGCAAAAGGGAGAGGAATACAAAACATCAGATATCTATGGAATTTGACTTGGAGAGGGTCAAAGAAACTGATAATTATTAAAATTTCAATTTTATTTACATTATTTATTATATTTCCATAAATAGACCACTAATTGAAATAATATACTATCAGTCTACTCGTCCACAAGGTTTCCAGAGAAATACGAGGTAATCCAATAATATATTGAAGGGAAAAGTCATGAGATTCAGATCTATCTGCTTCAAGAAGAGCATACTCTTCGCATTCTTTCTAACCCAATTGGGCGCTTTTAATGGGAATCTCTTTTCCCAGACCTCTGAATCCAGGCATTTCAAAATTGAAAAACTGGATGAGGGCATTTACGCCGCCATTCATAAGCCCGGTGGGCATGCCATCTGTAATGCGGGTATAGTCAATCTGGGGGAAGAAAACCTGATATTCGATACATTTCTCTCACCGGAAGCAGCTTCCGATCTGAGCAGAATTGCGGTTGAATTGACAGGTAAACCGGTCAGATATGTGGTGAACAGTCATTACCATAACGATCATATTCGGGGGAACCAGGTGTTTAAACCAACCGCCACCATCATCAGCACCGGAGTGACACGGGATCTCATTGCTGAGAATGAACCGAGGGAAATCCTGGCTGAAAAGGATTATGCGCCAAAAAGGCTGGCACAGTTGGAAGCCGAATACCAATCAGAAACTAATGAAGAAAAGAAAAATGCCCAGCTGATGTGGATGGGCTACTTCGAAGCCATGGTAAAATCCCATCCCATTCTGGAAACAACTCTTCCGGATCTGACTTTTTCTGAAAAAATGGTAATTCATGGATCTCAGCGTGAGGTAGAATTGATTACTTTTGATATCGGTCATACTGCCAGCGATATGATTCTCTATCTTCCTGCAGAAAATATAATGTTTAGCGGTGATTTAGTATTTGTTGGAATGCACCCCTATCTGGCAGATGGAAATCCGGACAATCTGGTGCAGGTCCTGAAAGAGATCAAAACAATTCCGATCGAGAAAATCCTTCCGGGGCACGGAGAAGTGGGATCTGTCAAGGATATTGATATGATGATCGAATATGTAAATCAAATGAATGGTTTGGTTGATAAACTGGTTGCCCAAAATGTATCTTCAAAAGAACTCAATGAAGTGCGAATCCCTGAACCGTTCGACAGCTGGGAATTTACTAATTTCTTCCGTGTCAACCTGAATTTTATGTTTAATTTTCATCAACCGGGAAACTAGGCTATCTCCCGACAACCATCTTCCAACTCTCGTTGAAAAAGAGTCGCCCTCACCTTGATATAAGAGAGGGCGGGTTTTTCGAATCATTAGATTTTATATTTCATTTTTCAATGATCTATATCATATCAAACACTCTGGATTTTACTTCATCAGGATCAGTTTTCTTGTTTGCATAAATCTATCTGTAGTCAGGCGGTATAGATAGACCCCACTTGCCAGGTGTGCGGCATTCCATTTGAACTGAAAAGCGCCTACCGGTAGTTTTTCAGCAATGAGAGTTTCCAGTTCTTCACCCAGGATATCGTAAATTTTCAGGGTAACGAATCCCGCTCCTGGTATTGCGAATTCGATGGTGGTCTCAGGATTAAAGGGATTGGGATAATTCTGTAATAAATGAAACTGTTGCGAGAGGATCGGATCGTCCTGACTTAGGAGCCCAGTAGCAAATCCGGTGAGATTGATCCCGTCCAGAGCTACCAGGTCTCCGTCATTACCAACATACTGCCAGGCGAGTTTGAGATTCTGGTTGTTGGCATAAGTTGATAGGTCAACGTTTTTTTGCCGCCAAATCCATGCTTGTCCGTCGTTTTCAGCTTCCCACAACTGGGTCCAGGATCCGCCGCCATTGGTTGAAATATGCATTTTCACCGTGGCATTATTTAACCAGGCAGTACTGTATCCGACATAAAATTCCAAAGTGGCCGAACCGCTTCCCAGTGCAAAGGTTTCACTGATCAGCCATTCATCCTGATTCTGGGCGACCCAGGGGCAGATGGCTGAGAATTGACTGGTTGGATCTATCTGGTTGAAGTTATTATTCTGGGGATTACTCTGTAACCAGGTGTTGCTGGGATTCAGGATCTGGGTGGTCCAGTTGGCCGGAGGGAATGGTGGGGAGTCGAAACCCTGCTCCAAAATGGTGATCGGGTTCGGTCCACCGCCCCCGGGTGTATTCTGGACAGCGGCTAAGGCGTCCAGTTTCCCGTTTCCGAAAGTATTATTTGCACTGGGGCCGGTGAAGTTATCTTTTCGGGCTGTGGAATTGAGGATATTAAGGGTCTGAGTATAGTCCAGATTGCTGTTACGCTGCAGCATCAGAGCGACTGTGCCGGTAACGTGGGGGGATGCCATGCTGGTTCCCTGCATCTTCTGATGTTTGCCTCCCTGTAGAACGTGAGACCGGGGTGTGGTATTCGGTCCAATGGTCAGGTGACTGGAAAGGGCGGCAATGATAACCTCTCCCGGAGCCGTGAGGTCGGGTTTCATGCGGTTGTCCCGTGTTGGTCCCAGGCTGCTGAATCCGGAGATATCCCCAATGGTGGGATTTCCGGGCTGAGTCTGGGTGATCCCATCAATATCTACCCACTGGTTCTTGGTCACGTAGGACCCGATACAGATTACTTGTTGGGATGTGGATGGTATCCCAATGGACTTATTATTATCTCCAGGATAGATAAGATTGGGCGGATCATTATCAGTAGTAAAATACCCTCCGTTAACGACCCAGGCATCGAAAGTGCCGGTTCCGAAGGTATAGAGCGACCAAAAAACCGCGTTTAGATTATACTGTCCACCGTTACTGTCAATAATAAATACCACCCGGCTGTCCCCGTTATTGGGATCGTTTACAGTGGTGGCGTCAACAGTAACTATACCCAGTACCTGCCCACCTCCTATGTCGAAGGGCAGGTTTTCGATTTTCTGTCCTGGTGGTACCGGGTTGGTATATCCGAGCAGTTGAAGCTGGGCATCATAGGCGGCGATACCTGTGGAGATGTTTCCGGGGGTATACCACATGTCCACCACCGAAGCACTGGCACCCTGTGGGACAACCCAGAAGGTCTGCCTGACATCGTTGATACTGCTCCCACCGGTGGTATAGCTCAAGTGGATCTGATCGGATCCTTCGTTTCCGGCTGCTGCCACAATAATCTTTCCGTTACCGGTGAGGCTGCTTAAGGATTGCTCATAAAGACTGCTGCCGTCGTGAGCCCCGAAGTGCCCGCCCAAGCTAAGGTTGATCACAGCAGGTTTTCCGGTTGCCTGAGCTTTGGAGAAGATATAGTTGCATCCATCCACCACATCGGTGCTGGCAAAACCGGGACCACTGCGAAATCCTTTCACGAACACGATGTCGGACTCGGGCGCAATACCGGTATAACCAGCCAGTGCATTGGCCTTTCCGGCGGCAGTGGCAGAAACATGTGTTCCATGACCTCCGCCATCATCCCCGTCCACTTCCTGGCACTGACCCAGGTCAATCTGGGCTTTGGTATATTCTGTTCCGTAAGAGTAGCCGGAAGGAGGATTACCACTCCCGGACATGTCCCAGAGGTATTGGATTCTAGTGCCACTACCATTGTCGAAATCCTGGTGTTGCCAGTCAATTCCACTGTCTACCACCCCTACAATTACGCCCTGACCGCGGTAGGCCTGGGGGAGGCCACTGCCACTATGAACCGAGTTGGCGCCAATTTCTGCATGACTCACATTCAATTTAGGATAGGACAAAGTGGCAATTTCCATGAAAATAGTCTCGGAATGTGAAGCCAGGTCCATCACACCATCAGCAGGTAATGTCGCTATGAGAATATCGTCAATAAAAGAGGAGAATTCTCCACCGGCAGCCTGGACTTGCGCAGCTGTGACCATGATATTCTTTGATTTGATAAAAAGAGGAATTAACTCCGTTCCAGACGGTCCTCTCTCTAAGCGAACCAACTTTTCATCGATCGCGGCGTTGTCACTGTGATGAGTGAGCCTTTCTATTATGTAGCCCAATAGAGGATCCATCTTCTGTGCTTCTGCAGATGTAGAATTCAGAGATCCGCGGATCATTTGAGACGGATCTGCATTTTGAAAACTTTGCTTAAGACCAACCTCCGCCAATAGAAAAGAAAAGCTGAGTTGTACAATCAGTAAAAAAGTTAAAAATCCTATTGCTCTGCTCATAATTCACCTCCATAAAATTTATCGGTTTAGTATGGTTTGTTGATTGTCGCTAAATGAATTTGTGAAACAAAATCCAGTCTGGCAAGTCTTTGCAATGAAGTAACGGTTCCTGATCCTGTGAATATATTTCCAGCTACGGTTTCGATTTTTGTTCCCGTTCTATCTAATTCCAGACGCATTTTATCATCAATCTCACTTTCGCACTTTCCAAAAACTTTAATTGATTCATCAGTTCCTTTCTTCTTAATCTCATCCATTTTTTGGAGCAGGGGGACATCAAACTTCTGCTGCGAACCCTTCTGGTTGGAAGATGAGCAGGCTGCAATACCCAGCATTAAAATGATTACCCAAATTTGATAAGACATTTTATCCTCCAATGATGAATTTAAATTTAATTTTAAGTCTGTTTTATATATCTGTTATGGCCAAGGTACAAGTGTATGGAGAAAAATATCCTCACCCGTGTTTAGATGAAGAATCAAATCAGGACCACCATAGGCGTTGGCTACTACTGGTCCAGTAAATTGCACAGTTCCAAAATGTTCCCCATTTTTTAGCATAACACCTTGGGCTACCCAATAATTTGTATCGATCACGATATTGAAAGCTCCCGGGTCGTTTAGTGATGATCCGGCTGCCCAGGCTGCATGTACACTCTGAAAATTATATGTCACACCGTTAAAAGTGGCTGAACTATTATTCGTGAGTTGACCATTTAGCACGTGTATACCTGCATTACTGTTATGTATACGACTGTTATAGGAATACTGCGAAATAATTATTTCGGAGCTGGGAGAATTTACAGTGCCGGAATAATTTTCATCATACTTCAATTCAGTCCACCCGGGTTCAATACTTCCGTATTCGGTACCTGTGTGAGTTACATTAAGCGATAACATTTCTCCTTCATATAAGGTCGTACCGGTCAAAACCCGTTGCCATTCCCTGGTCCAGGCAGGAACGTAACCCGGGGAACTAATTAATTTAGGATTTGCAGACACAAATCCGCTCTGACTCTGTACCTGAAGATTGGTTTGTCCTTGTATAAAAACTGTGAAATTCAATGTATGTTGCTCTGTGAAATCCTCCCATGTTCCGTTGAGGTAACCGTTGAATACTGAAAAGGTGAATTCAACTGTTGGTCCACCGGCAAAAATAACGATTAATTTATTCGTTGGATTTGGGTTGTACGTCCATATATCAGATCCCTGAGCGGTCTGAGTAAGAGTGCCGGTGAGTGTTAAATTATTACCATTTAATTCACTGGCACCCCAGACAGCCTCGGCTGCCAGATTGACCGTCTCATCTCCTAAATCCGCCACATCATAACCGGCATTAAATATTTCTTGGCATAATTTAATTTCCTCCTGTGATATCCCTCCGGTTCCGGTGAGTGTCACTAAAGCAGTAGCACTTTTTGAGGGATCAGCCACACTTGTGGCTTTCACGGTTGCCACGGCAGGTGAAGGAAGAACGGTTGGTGCGGTGTATAATCCTGTATTTGAGATATTTCCCCATGAATTACCTTCCAAAACGGACCAGGTTACAGCAGTATTGGATGTGCCCGTGACCAAAGCATTGAATTGCTTAGATTGCCCTACCTGCACAGTGGCAGTGTCGGGGCTAACTGTTACAATGACACCTGTCTGTCCATTATGAATCGTGACCTGGATTTGATCTTCCGCAGAGCCCCCATCGCCTTCAGCCCTCACCCTCAAATTATGACTACCATCACCTATCGTTGTACTATTCCAGTTAACTGAAAATGGTGAACTGTCATCGGTTCCAATTTCACTACCGGAGCAATAAAATTTTACAATCGTTGCATTCGAAGCAGTGGCAGAAATTTGAATTGCTCCGGAGATGGTATCTCCGGCCACGGGTGAGGTAATAGAGACGGTCGGTGCGGGTACAGGTCGGGTTGGATCGGATTTGTCACTACAAAATAAATTGAGCAAACCCAAGTATACGAATAAAGACAAGAAAAAAATTCGTAACCTATGGATCGTCATGATCATTGTTCTCCTTTCTTTTAGTTGAATTGGATTAAAGTAGATTCCTTAATAAACCGGGGATATCTAAAAGATTTTCCTTCAAAACATATGCCCGGATGCCTATTTTTTTTGCTTCTTCGCGATATGCAGATTCATCATATTGGGTAACGAAGACAATCTTTGCATCCGAATGATTTTCAAATATGTTATGTGAGGTAG
>CBDUVK010000081.1:0-10362 GCA_965370645.1 uncultured bacterium | reverse complement strand
CGCTTCATCATAAAGTTTCCCGATGAAACTGATACTGGTCGGACCACCCTCGTCATTAAATCCATTTGGGAGCACCATACACGGGTGACCGGTGAGGTTTGTCAATAATAGATTTTCTCCGAATGATGGTGTAATGTAAACATCCACGGTCTGCATAAGCTGGTCCATTTTCTGAATAAGCAGGGAACGTAACCGATTCGCCTGAATATATTCAACCGCCGGTATTAAACGTGATGCCCTGAATACATTAGGCCAGGCATTTTTAATCTGGCGAACCAGCATGCTATCCTGACCTGAACGCGTCAGATCATCAAAAGCTGCAGCCGCCTCCGCAGAAAGAATAATGGACATGGCATATACCGGAATATCCGGCAATTCCACTGCTATCAGATTAATTCCTAAGTCCCGTAGCTGTTGTAAGGATGCTTGATTATTCTGGTAATTTACAGTATCGGCTTCAAATGCTGCTTTCAAATAACCGATACGCAGCTTCTTCAGGTTGACTTGTGATCCATAATTAAAAGCACTCTCTATCACAGACGGGTCTTTTCCGTCAGGACCACGGATAGCATCAAAAACAATCCCACAATCCTCCACCGTGCGGCAGATAGGTCCGATTTTATCCATACTCCAGCTGAGAGCCATGGCCCCTGAGCGACTGACCCGGCCATAGGTAGGTCTAAGCCCGGTTGTCCCGCAGCGCGTCGATGGTGATACAATTGATCCCCAGGTTTCGGTTCCAATAGCGAAGGGCACTAGTCCGGCAGCGGTAGCCGATGCGGGTCCAGCCGATGAACCGCTGCTTCCCTGCTCCAGATTCCAGGGATTACGCGTTTTTCCGCCATACCAGACATCACCCCAGGCTAAAGCTCCCAGCGTTAGCTTTGCAACCAGAACGGCCCCGGCTTCTTCCAGCTTTTGTATCACTGTAGCATTCATATCAATATATTGATCTTTGTAAGGCATGGCTCCCCAGGTTGTTTTGTATCCTTTCACTGCCAGCAAGTCTTTTGCACCATAAGGAATGCCATGTAACAGACCGCGATATTTTCCGGCCGCAATCTCCTGGTCCGCATTACGAGCCTGTTTCAGAGCCAGATCTTCAGTCAGGGATATGACACATTGCAATTGATCGCCATATTTTTTCAAACGGTCGAGAAACAGTGTTGTGAGCGCTTCCGAAGTGATAGCATGGGTCCGAATGAGCTCCGCCAGATCGTGAACCGGATAAAAAGCCAGATCTTCCAGATTCTCGGGTAACTTTACTTTTTTCGCAGCTCCCCAGTTCACCTTTTTTTGATCTACATCAGGTGTAAAACCTGCCGGGAGAGGATTGAAGAACAGGGCTGGTGGCACTTCGTTGCCAATATAAACTTCACGAATCTGCAAGTAGTATTTCAAATTATCATTCAATTCATCCAGCATAGAATCCAGCTGGGAAGAGCTGAAATTCAACCCTAAAATTTCCTGGGCAAATTCAATTTTCTGCACAGTAATCTCATCCTGAGTAAATAGTGATCCGCTAAAAATGCTTAGAAGTAAAATTCCGGATAAAAGGTTTCTAGATATACCTGACATGGGATACTCCTTTACTTGGAATAATTTGCCAATCTTAACTTAAATACTTTTCAAACCCATTGTACATAATGGGCAAAATGAATACAAATATCTATACATTCATGGATTCCTGCCAGAAGATTACAGGAATGACAGGGACTTTCGGTGTCATTCCCGAGGTTTTTTATCGGGAATCCATTTTTGTACCTAAATATCATATCCTTAACTTTTACATTTCATATTTTGCACAATGTGTTTTTCTAAGAAATTTTTCTAGCCATAAAATATAAAAATCTTTATTAATAATTATGATTTTAAGGATAAAAAATAAACTGGAAAATGCTGGATTAACAGAAGAAAATTGATAAAATCGATGCGCAAAATTATCTTATTGGTCAAATATCGCTAACGATCGATGCCCAACGATTTCATCTTTTTATGGAGATTAGTTCGCTCAACGCCCAATATGCGAGCTGCTTCCGATACATTTCCCTGACATTGTTGCAGGGTAGACTTAATGTATTCGCGGTCGGTGTTTTCTCTGAAGGCTTTAAGGGTAAGGGATTCCAGATCACCAGCAGAGACAACTTTCTGGGATTCAAAAAAATAGTGCGGTAATTCCTTCTCGGTTATACTATTCCCACTGGTCATAATCACCAACCGTTCTACCATATTTTGCAGTTCTCTTATATTTCCGGGCCAAAGATATGCCTGCAATTTTTGCAGTGCTGTATTAGTTATTTCTACAGGTTTACGATTATTTTTTGTGCAATATCTGGTAATAAAATGATCTATTAGAATTAGTATGTCTTCCTTTCGTTCACGAAGAGGGGGAATGTTGATGGGTAGAACATTTAATCTATAAAACAGATCATCTCTGAATTTACCTTCGCTGACTAAATCTTCCAGGTTTTTGTTTGTTGCTGCAACAACCCGCACATCAACACTCAAAGTCTCTTTCCCCCCCACTCTCTCAAAATTGCCATCCTGCAACACCCGTAACACCTTGGTTTGCACATTCAAGCTCATATCAGCAATTTCATCCAAAAAAAGGGTCCCCATATCCGCCTGTGAAAATTTCCCATCCCGTGTTTCGTGGGCTCCGGTGAAGGCCCCTTTTTCATATCCGAACAGCTCACTCTCAGTCAGCTCCTCCGGTATGGCAGCACAATTCATCTTAATAAAAGGTTGGGTTCGTCGTTCACTCCACTCATGAATAGCCCAGGCTGCAAGTTCTTTGCCTGTACCGCTTTCGCCCTGAATAAGTACCTTGCTGTCTGTGGAAGCTACTTTATGCAATTGCTCCTTTAATTGCTCTATGCCCGGACTGATTCCCATGATTTGGTATTCATCCTTGACCTCCATTTTCAGGCGATGATAGCGATCCTTTATACGTTTATTTTCGAAGAGATGATTAAGGATGAGTAGAATTTTTTCCTTCTGTAGCGGTTTCTCCAAAAAATCGTAGGCACCTGCTTTGGTTGCTTCAACAGCCATACCAAGCGTCGCATGCCCGGAGATCATGATAATGTCAATATCAGAATGGGTCGCTTTGATTTCCCTCAGAATAGATAATCCATCTTTCTTCGGTAGCATCACATCCAGGAAGATAGCATCAGGTTGTTCTTTCTGAATTAACTTCATTGCCGCCTCACCACTTTCTGCTGAAATAACGGAATAACCTTCGCTTTTTAGAATAATTTCCATAGAGCGGCGAATATTTTTCTCATCATCAATGACCAGAATCTGATATTTATTCATCTGTATCAATCCCCTTTAGTGGAAAATAGAGAGAAAAGGTAGTGCCTTTTCCCAGGGAAGATTCCACCTTGATGGAACCCCCATGTTCTTCAACGATAAGGCGGGTAATAGCCAATCCCAAACCGGTCCCTCCCTTTTTCCCCGAATAATAAGGTTCAAAGATTTTAGAGAGATTTTCCTGTGGAATCCCCTCACCCTGATCTGTAACCATTAAACCGAAAAAACCAGCTTCTGTTGCGGTTTTAACATTCACAGGATGATTTCCCGGATCAGACTGAACTGCATTTTCTAAAAGGTTGATCACAAGCCGGCGAATGCGATCAGCGTCAAAATGAATATGAATATCATCCTGACTCAACTCCAGACGAACACGATCTCCATATAAACCGGCAATTTCCCGGATGAGGTCATTCATGTTTCCTTCTTTAAGCACCAGTTCAGGAAGCCGTCCAAATTCGGAAAATTCAGTGACTAAATGCCGCAGGCTACCAATTTCCTCGTTAATGATATCCGCACATTCTTTAAGCAGCTTACCATAATCGTCACCGGAACCCTCATATTTATCCACCAGCTGTTGAATGGTAAGTTGTATCGGAGTTAATGGATTTTTAATTTCATGAGCAATTTTACGGGCCATCAACTGCCAGGTAGCCATTTTTTCAAGATAGATAAGACGATCCTGATTCTCCTTCAACTGTTCGGCCATCATGTTGAAATGAGACATCAATTGGCTCAGTTCATCTTTACGATTCGTTTGAGGAAGGCGATACTCTAAGTTTCCGCGGCCTAACTCTCCGGTTGCATTCACAATTTGGGAGACCCGCGAGGTGATACGAGAGGAAATTACGATCCCTGCCCCGATAGCCAACATAACAAGAATGAGAACAATTACGATGAAAGTATAAAGGTAACTTTTCATTAAAGAGTTTCGGGAAAGATCCAGAGTCTGATAAATTTGATGGATCTCCAGAAGTTTATCGGCTCGTTCAAGTATGGCAGTTTTAATACTGGCCTGAAGAATGAGGTAGTGGTTATCTTCATATCCTGCACTGAATCTTCTCAGGGCAGTATATAAATTATTTCTGCGATCAGAAACAACCATCCGATCCTGTCCTGAGAGTTGCATCTCTCTCAACATCCTTATATCAATGGAGATTTGTTCAACCTTATATATATTGAAACGCTGCAACTCAGTGCCATCTTCATCAACATGGACCAGCGCTCGAAGAATCCAGTAACTGGTGTCAGATATATTGATATAATCGGAAAATGGACTCTTTAGATCACCGGAACTCTCTTGCAGAATCAATAGATATTGATCTAGATCATCACTTAACTGATTCCTCTGCCAGTCATAAAGCTCCTTGGAAAAGGTTAATCCATCCTCCAAAGCCTGCTGAACCTGAGGATTCACTCCCATGCGGTAGCTCTGATTGATTAAATTGAAAACCAGAACTGATATAGGAATTAAAGGAAGAAAAACAATGAAGAATAGAATTAAAGTAATTTTTGATCGAATTCTTTTCATTGAAATTTCAATTCTGATAAAGTAAAATATCCGGAGGACTGATGAATGATGTACGTTTCATCGGCTTTTTCCCGAGAAAAAAACATCTGAACTAACTGATTAAGATTCAATTTAAATCCGGTTGACCTTTCACGTGACGCCAAATCTTCCTCAGTCTGATCACTATTTGCTATCCACCATTTCAATTGCTGATTTTCCCGTATTCCTATTGCCAGGATTCGCATCTCGGCTTTAATCATATACCGATTTGGGGATGAAAACAAATTTTGATTCACCAAACTCAGATCACCAATTGTTTTTGACCAGTTTTGCAGATCTTCAAGTTCCCTAAAATCGATAGTGTTTTGCTGATAATCAAAAAGCCAAAAGTGTTCCTCCCAAACATCATAAGATACTTTACAATTATATCCTCTCTGCGATAATTCTTTTTGCTCCTGATCCAAAAGTGACAGATTTAATTCTATATCAAGAGGAATTCCGGCAAGGAGGGTTTGGAGGATTTTTTTCTGGAACATATTCTCAACAATCATATCAACTTTAAGAGAATCTTCCGATAAATATGGGATGACCTGGGTAATTTGACAATCCTGTCCTGGTAAAAGTGCCGGGAGAAAGAGCAACCAGATAAATCCTATATTGAATCGCAAATTATTAGAGATCCGCTTTAGCAAAATGATATGACCATACTCCAAATTGAATCAATAGTACCTAGAATATTTATATTCAATACAACCTTAGATTATATTCCTTTTTCTTATTAAAGAGACAACGATTGACCGCATTTAGAAAGTGTGTCCCAGTGACAGATGGACACGCACTTCATATTCCGGAATAGGATAGGCGAAATCCAATCTGACCAGACCAATAAAGGGCAGAGCAAATCGAAAACCATATCCAAGACTACTTTTGAAATTATCCTTATTGAAGGTATCAGGATCGTTCCAGGCCTGGCCAATGTCATAAAATACCACTCCCGTTAGAAAATGTCTGGGAAAGTTACTCCGGGAAAATGGAAATCTCAATTCTGCCGAACCCTGGACAAGCCGTGATGCGTATCCCAGTGGATTCAAACTCCGATCCGCATAACCCCGCAGGGAGTTGGGACCACCCAGGTAGAACTTGTCATAGAAGGGAGCAAAATTTGATGTCCATCCGGTTTTGGCTCTAAGATTAATGGTCCATTTCCGGATTATTTCCCGGTAACCCCGGGCATCCAGAATCCATTTGTAATACTGTTCAGCAATCTGCAAATTACTACTGACCTGCTCGAAGGAGAAACTTCCCCAAATACCGCGGGTGGGAAAAAATGGTTGATCACGGGTATCCACATTCAAGCTGGTAACAAATCTCCCTCCCTGACTTTCACCGATATAGGGCACCAAAATCAACGGTACCTCACGCCGGTCATCTCTGTTACCGGCAACCCACATATCATCCTCAGCATCGTAGGATTCTATAACAAAGTCGAACCAGAGATATTTCATAAGGCCGGATTCCCCATTGATACGGAAACCTAAACCCGAATTTCCCACCAATTGAAGGTATTTTTGATCGTCCACATAATGGACAAATTGCCGTGTACGTGTAAACAATAAAGCCGTCAAATTTAAATGGGAGGAAAAAATATTATTCCTCCGGAAGGATACATCCAGGCCAGTCAACCGGTCCCCGATATAAAATTCAATCCCCATATAATTCCCTCTGCCAAGGATATTATCAAACCGCAGGCCGATCGGACTGAGATACCAGCCATCCAGTTCATTATATCCTCCCTTAAATTGAAAATAAGGCCAACGTCGCTCCTTAACTTCTATAATAATAATAATTTGGCCACGGCTTGTACCGGGCTGGGTATAAACATTTACCTCCTTAAAGAAATGGGAATCTTTCAGGCGTTGCGTACCTCTATCGAGTTGTTGCTTTTCGATCTTGTCCCCTATATTAAAATCGAAAAAGCTTAGCAAAACCTGCGGAGAGGTTTTACTATTACCCGAGATTTCAATATTCTCAACCATCAATGTTGTTGCCTGTGAATAGAGTGGGACTGTCCGGGTATTTAAAATTGTCCAAAATATAAGGCAGGAGATCAAGAAGATTTTTTTGCAGGATGGTTCGATTTGGACAGGCATTTTAGGTGTTCACTTTTTTGATGTTAAAAATTTACTTAACAGCGATTCAATATTCAAGAATCTAATGCTTGTAAAAAAAGGAAAAGGGGCGTCACCGCCCCTTTTCCTCAGATCTGTTTAATAACCGCTAACGGTTTTGGTTCTTCCATTATTATCCTGCACCAGCATTTCACCATTGCTATCTACCTGGACTGAGTAGCGATTTTCACCCTCGGCAATATCGCCATCACCGCTGCCATCCGGATTGAACCGAATATAGATGGTAGCTATCGGCGGCTCACCATTCAGATATGCTTGCTCATTTTCGAATACGGTAAGCCACAGTTCTCCACTGCCATCTTTATAGAGTATGGCGTGAATCAGACTGAAATATCCTAACGGCCCAACATAATTTCCATCAACATCATCATAACCGGGGTAGTGAGTCACCAGTAGATCCGCTTGCGACCCATTGCTCTTCGCGCCGACCAGATGGGTTTTCTTGATACCATTCTCATAGTACTCATCAATCTCAAGCTGGGTGGTATCCAATAAACCAACGGCAAATAAAATCTTTTCATTGAGTAAGATATGGCCGGAAGAATCTGCCGGATTGATTGTGAAATCGACAAATTGATAGATGTTATCGACAAAGAAACCATTCGGAAAGTCAATTAAGCGGCTCAGACTGGCATGATTGTCATCTTCCAGTCGGTCAAAGGTGCCGCTGACCTGGGTGCCATTCCGCCAAATCTCTGAGAAATCTCCAGTGTAGTCGGAATAAAAGTTTACAGTTTTCTGTAAAAAAGTACCATCACGATAATCCAAACGCTCACTTATTGTACCTGACTCATCCGGATTAATTTCAATCTGTTGCAGCAGCTGTTCCAACCGGCTCTGTTCTCCATACCAGACGTGATTGGAAGCCGTTGCGCCGGTCACCTGGTTCGTTACATCCCAATCCGTTGCTAGCGCTTCTACTTCAATTTTCTGCACAAAAAATCCTTCTTTAAATTCGGTAAACTTATAAAGAGCTAAAAATCGATCGTCCGTGTCGTCTTCCAGTGTAAAATTCAGATCCGCACGTACTTCCGTAGAGTCATAAGCAAGTCGTAACTGATTGGGAAACTGGTAGATAGTTTCATAATAACGGGCATGACCGGTGGTGGTAGAATAGTAGAGGGCTTTTCTCACCGAGACACCGCTGATGGGATCGGTCCAATCAATAAACCAGATCAGTGAATCTTCAAACGTGATACCCTCAGTTGAGGCCGACATCAGCGCAGTGGCCAATCCATCTTGAAATTTGCTGTATTCATTCTGAATCTGCTGAGTATTATAAATTCCACCAAATTCACTCTGATCAATCTCAACATCTCCTTCCAAAATGCTGTGTACCTCTCCAACCGAGTTCACATTATGGATGGTTTGCCAGCTACTAGTCAATCCTTCCTCAGCAGCAACACTCAATTGCAGCTGATTGATGGATGGATCTGTGGTACTTTTCTCACACCCGGCAAAGAATAAAACGGGCAAGAATACCAGCAAACTCCAGCGCATTAATACGGATAACTGTTTCATAATATATCCTCCTTATTTTTCTCCGATAAAGTTCTGATTAATTTCATTATCGGAATTACGATTAGAATTATAACATTTAGTCTCATCTTTTCCATCTCTGGTTTACTACTCAACATAATTCATGCCAAAGATTAATAATATATGTTAACCACTATAATAACAATGGGTTATAGAGAAATCAAAAGAGGCCTAAAAATGAAAACAAGTGTGAGTATAAATCACAGGTGTGAATATTTTGCCACATACTTCAGCAACGACCAGCATTTTATTAATTGACACCGTCCTAAATATTTACTTTATTACTCAAATTCAAAGAGGATTTCGATACAAATTTTTATAAATAAGAGACTATTTTAAATTAAGATGTGTTCCATCTTGTCCGGGAACCTGGGAATGTTTATGAAAAATTTTAAAAATCACGTCATCTTTCTTGTATTAGCTTTACTTGCTTTTTTACCACTGAAGGCGGCTCAAGTCCCCAGTTTGAACGCCAGTGAGATTCAGCTAGCCTTGAAAAAAATGAAGGTCATCGGGAGTGCTCTCTATATTGCCGCTCATCCGGATGATGAGAACACCGCACTGCTTGCTTATCTATCAAAAGAGAAAATGTTTCAAACCGGATATCTCTCCATCACCCGTGGGGATGGCGGACAAAATCTGATCGGTACCGAAGCCAATGAACTCCTGGGAATATTGCGTACCCAGGAACTATTAGCAGCGCGCCGAATCGACGGTGCAGAACAATTTTTTACCCGTGCGGTTGATTTCGGATACTGTAAAACACCCGACGAGGCGCTGGATTTCTGGGGAAAAGAAGAAATCCTCGGCGATATTGTCCGAATCATTCGCCAATTTAAACCGGATATCATAATTACCCGTTTTACCCCCGATTTGGGAAGTCATGGACATCACCGGGCTTCTGCAATTTTAGCGATTGAAGCTTTTCAGGCTGCTGCAAACCCAACAAAATTCACAGAACAACTCTCCACCGTTGAAGTCTGGCAACCAAAAAGAATCCTATGGAACGCCTGGAGACCTGCCCTGGAAGGACAAAACGTTGACCTGGCGAAACTGCCTGCAGTCGATCTGGGCAGCTATAATACTCTACTGGGAAAATCTTATAGTGAAATTTCCGCACTCAGCCGAAGTATGCATAAAAGTCAAGGTTTCGGTGCTGCCCCAAGATACGGACAGTATCTGGAGTATTTTATCCACCTGGGGGGTGATTTATCCCGCTCTGATATCTTTGAAGGTATTGATAGCAGCTGGAAACGCGTTCCGGGTGGTGCGAATATTCCGAAATTGCTCGATAAATGTCTCAAGGAATGGATTCCGGAAAGTCCTTCCGATATTATTCCTATTTTATTAGAAACCAGAGGGAAAATTAACAAATTACCAGGTAGTTATTGGAAAAATGTCAAGTTACAAGAACTGGATCACATCATTCATTCATGTTTAGGATTATGGCTGGAGGCCCGTGCTGATGATTACTATGTTACCCCTGGAGATAGTATACGTGTTACAGTTCGGGCATTGACTCGAGCGCGATATCCATTAAAGCTGCAGAGAGTTGAGATCCCATTTTGTAATCGGGATACTGTGTTAGACAAACTTCTCGATTACAATTTGCCCCTTGAATTCAGCTCTAACCTACCCATTCCAGCCTCAGCTGAAGTAACCCGACCGTACTGGTTAAACGGTACATCAAGCATTGGGAGATACAATATTTCTTCGACAGATCAAACCGGACTTCCCGAAAACGACCCTGTTTTAGAAGCCCGGTTGACTCTGCAGGTGGATAATGAAACCCTCCTCTTCACAATTCCT
>CBDUVK010000080.1:0-10372 GCA_965370645.1 uncultured bacterium | reverse complement strand
TGTGGAGGTAGTCCACTAGAAGAATGTTCTTGCGAATCTGCGGTAGCAGAGCGGCAGTTTATTAAAGAAAAAATAATAGCAGGGTTTAGCACAAAGCAGGTAATTGAAGCCGTCAATGCCAATTACGGTTGGCTAAAAGCGGAGAGAGAAGAACAAACTGGTAAAAATTAGATTTTATAAAGAGGGAAAAGAGATATGAAAAATTCAAATAACGAAGATCATTCTCCAAGTGATCCATCTCAGCACTATCATTCGCACAGCTCAACAGTGGACGTCTCAAATAGTAAGGGTTCTCCCGAGTCGGATCAGGAAAAGCCACATGAAAACGCCAGGCAAGATCATGGCAGTCACCAGGGACATTACGATCACCATGCTCACATGGTAGTTGATTTCCGTAAACGTTTCTGGATTTCACTACTTCTGACGATACCAATTTTGCTCCTTTCACCAATGATTCAGACATTTATTGGTTTGGGCGAGTCTTTGCGATTCCCCGGCGATCTCTTTTTAGCATTTTTATTTTCATCAGCCGTGTTTTTTTACGGAGGATATCCGTTTTTAAAGGGAATTTACGATGAACTAAAAATGTTAAAACCTGGTATGATGACTCTGATAGCCATCGCTATTTCTGTAGCTTACTTTTACAGCAGCGCGGTGGTGTTTGGGTTGAGCGGTAAAATATTTTTCTGGGAACTGGCCACCTTGATCGATATTATGTTACTGGGTCACTGGATTGAAATGAAGTCAGTGATGGGCGCCTCCCGGGCACTGGAAGAACTGGCCAAACTCATGCCTTCCGACGCCCACAAGATTCTGCCTGATGGGAGTATTCAGGATATCCCGCTCAACCAACTAAAAGCTAGCGATCGCGTGCTGGTAAAACCCGGTGAAAAACTGCCCGCCGACGGTGAGGTGCTGGAAGGGGAAACCTCGGTGAATGAAGCGATGCTAACCGGGGAATCGAAACCGGTTAGCAAAAAGATTGGTACGCAGGTGATTGGCGGATCAATTAACGGAGAAGGATCTATTACCATTGAAGTACAAAAAACCGGCAAAGATTCTTTTCTATCGCAGGTTATTGACCTGGTGAGGCAGGCTCAAGAAAGCAAATCCAAGACACAGGATCTGGCCAACCGTGCGGCGGTGTGGCTTACCCTACTTGCCCTCGGCGGAGGGATGATTACCCTGTTTATCTGGCTAGTCATAATGCGCCAAGATTTTGCCTTCGCCCTGGAACGCACTGTGACAGTGATGGTGATTACCTGCCCCCATGCACTGGGGTTGGCAGTACCACTGGTAGTAGCGGTATCGACAGCTATTTCCGCAAGAAACGGTTTATTAATTCGCAACCGCGCTGCTTTTGAAACCGCCCGCAATATTCAAGCAATTATTTTTGACAAAACAGGAACTCTGACCGAGGGAAAGTTTGGCGTTACCGAGATCGTAATTCTCAATGGTGAGATGGATGAAAAGCAAATGCTCACTTACGCCGCCTCAGTGGAAGTTCATTCCGAGCACCCAATTGCCAAAGGTATTGTCGATTTCTCCGAAGAGACCCATGTTGTATCCGAATTTAAAGCTATTCCCGGGAAAGGTGCCCAGGGAAAAGTTAATGGGAAAGAAGTAAAGGTGGTCAGTCCTGGTTATTTACATGAACAAAGTATTGAAATCCAGCATAAGCAGTTAGACAGTCTCAACAAACAGGGCAAAACGCTGGTATATGTTTTAATTGACGATAAATTAGTTGGCGCTATTGCTCTGGGAGATATTATCCGGCCGGAATCCCGTGATGCCATTTCACGTCTTAAACAAATGGGGATTCATACAATGATGCTAACTGGCGACAACAAGCAAGTGGCAAAATGGGTTTCGGATGAGGTAGGCTTGGATGAATTTTTTGCCGAAGTACTACCCCATCAAAAATCTGCCAAGATAAAAGAAGTGCAAGCCCGTGGCCTCATTGTGGCAATGACTGGTGACGGAGTAAACGATGCCCCGGCATTAGCACAGGCAGATGTGGGTATTGCCATCGGCGCCGGCACAGATGTGGCTGTTGAAACAGCTGACATTGTGCTGGTGCGCAGCAATCCCCAGGACGTTGCCTCAATTATCAGCCTGGCCAAAGCCACTTACAAAAAGATGGTGCAAAACCTAGCATGGGCTACAGGTTATAACGCATTTGCCATTCCACTGGCAGCAGGCATTTTTTACAACTACGGAATATTGTTAAGTCCGGCGATGGGAGCGGTGCTGATGTCGTTTAGTACTGTAATTGTGGCGATTAATGCGCGTTTTTTGAAAGTATAGATAAACTAGATCTATTCTAAATATTATTAGATTGGTTTTCTATAATAAATTTAGCGACGAAGTGGACTCATGATATAATTTATAAATGGTATAATTATGACAAGATCTTAGGATTTAATGCGGTATGTGGTTCGGCTGGGTTTTCTGGGTGGTGATTATTGGTTTAATAATATGGGGAATTGTCACAATTACTAACAATAATCGTAATCGTAATCAGCGGAACTATTTTCCACCTCAAGAAGAAGCCCTGGAGATTTTGAAAAAGCGCTATGCGCGAGGCGAGATCACCCGCGAGCAATTTGAACAGATGAAGAGAGATTTGCAAACTTAATTAATGCTGCATAACAGAGGAGATGTGTACACCATGATTCGAGAGAGAAGCAATACCTCTGGCAGTCGAAGTTTACTGCCCGTTAATAAAGAATTGATGCAGAAACTGCAGCGTAAGCGGGGGATGTTTACAAGAAAACCTATTCGATTGAGCAAAACCTTCTTATTAAGTCTAATGCTTTTCCTGCTTATGAATATCTTTTTTCTGTCCGGTTGTATGCACATGGGTATGAGTAGGGGACACACAATGATGAAACCGATGAAGCACGGGGAATCAAAGACGGTGCAACAGGTCAATAAAGGGAAGGCAATTGAGCAAATGATCGAGGAAGCGGTATTGGATTTAGCAAAACAGGATATAGGCATTACCACGCTGGCAGTTTGGCAAATCAAATCCCAAACCGCCGGGGTAGATGTGGAAATGGTGAGGCAAAAACTCATTGCCCGTTTAGCCGGTTCGGATCGATTTAAAGTTATCTCAAGAGAAAGATTGAGCGATTTGTTGAAAGAACAGAGCCTTTCCTTGTCCGGAACAGTAGATGAGAAAAGCGCAGTGGAAATTGGAAAACTTATTGGCGTTGAAGGGTTTATTGATGGTTACGCCTCCCTCGAAAATGATCGCTTCATATTAAGTTTCAAATTGATTGAATCTAAAAGTGGTGTAATCCTTTGGGCGAAAACGATTGAAAGATCAATTCAATAATAAATGGTTCTTTATAAAATTATGAAATGTAATATCAATCCTAAGGTTTTAAGATACTTGTTAATTGCTTTATCATGCAGTTCCATCTTCATATTTGATAGTTGCGGTAACAATGAATCCGGTCGAACTGATGATGAAGCTGTAAAAATTCAACCTCTGACCAACTACTGGGAGAAGGCTATTCCTAACCAGGAAATACCGGAAGACCTGGAATCCCTTTCTGCTTTGGAATGTGGGGCATGCCATCAAGAAATCTATCGGGAGTGGGAGGCGTCCAATCACGCTATTGCTCTGCAAGATCTGCAATTTCAGGCGGAATGGGCGAAAGACGATTCCCTTTGGATCTGTCTCAACTGCCACACGCCGCTGCAAAATCAGCAGGAATTCATTATTTCTGGCAAGCGGGATGGGGATTATTTCAAACCGGTTAAACGGGCTAATCCGCATTTTGATCCAGAATTAAAAGAGGAATCCATTACCTGCGCAGTATGCCATGTGCGTGACGGCGTAGTGATCGGCACCCGAGGAAACCTAGCAGAAGCACCGCATAAGATCAAAAAGGATTCCCATTTCCTGTCAATCGAGTTTTGCCTGAGCTGTCATAATATCACCGATGTCTTAACCCCTACCCTGGTTTGCAGTTTTCAATCCGGTGATGAGTGGGCGGAAGGTCCCTATCCGGATTCAGAGCGGGATTGTATTAGTTGCCACATGCCGCTAATCTACCGGCCATTGGCGTCCGGCGGTGCAGCGCGTCAGACACGGCGCCACACCTGGATCGGCAGCGCTATCCCAAAATTTGCGGGAGGTGATAATATCGTCGATGGTTACAAAAGCGGCTTAGATATAGAGGTACAGTCATCACCGGAGAAACTTGCTGCCGGTGACAGCGCTTTTATCACAGTTTCTATTACAAATCAAAGAGCCGGGCATTACATCCCTACAGGTGATCCGGAATATTTCCTGACCATTGATCTTCGCATCGTTGACGAACATGAGAACACCATAAAAGACACCACTTTTAGAATAGGCCAAGAATGGGAGTGGTGGCCCGAGGCACGTAAACTTTCTGACAATCGTTTGAAACCATTGGAAGAACGACACTACTTTTTTGTACTCAAGTTGCCGGTTGATCCCCAGATTTTGAATTTAGAAGTAAAGATGACTGTGCATCGGATGACAATGGAAAATGCCAGTGTGATGGGATTATTAGGAAAGTATCCCATTGAGGCTGTTATTTATAAACAAATAGTTCCAATCATTCTGAAAGATAGATCCCGAAATCAATTAAATAAAAATTTCTAAACATCTATTGTTTCTATATAGTTTGAAAGAGTATCAGAGTATCATATTTTGCATCTAATACAAATGCATCGAGTACAAATGACATTGATAAGAACATCATATTTCATCAGCTTTTTTTTGATGCTGGTTTTCAATTGCGTTCCTGAAGCTCCGCATGATAATGCACTTGATCCTTACCACAGCAGCGCCGCTGAAAGTGGAATCGAGTTAGTAGGTGAGGTAATACAAAAGGTTGAGCCACATTCCCCCATCAGCGATTGCCTGGTTCTTCTGCTTCCCGAACAGCGATTCGATACTACCGGCACTGACGGCAGGTTCAGGTTTATGAATATTTTACCCGGTTTACATCATGTAATAGTAAATAAATCCGGATTTGATACCGATACATTTCAAATTATCCCGGATACGGTTCAAAGAAATCCTGTTCATTTTCCTATTAATGGCAGACCTGTCATAAAAAAGACGAAAGTTTACAGCCAGTATATTGATCAATGGTGGCCAGATCCTGTGGTATTTATAAATTTAGAAACCATTGTTGAAGATTCTGATGGTATGAGTGATATTGAAGATGTCCAGATCGAAATTCCCGCCTTTAATCTAATCCGATCTTTAACAAATACAGCGCGTCCGGATAGTTTTAGCTTGCAATTGTCTGATACTGACTTTCCTGATAACAACATTTTTTCTGCAATCGGAAAGAAAATCTATTTCATTGTGACAGACAAGTCAAATTCACAAACCTTTTCAGATCCTAATTATTTAATACGTATTATTGATACCTCGCCGGAAACAATAGAACCATCAGCTCTGCAAACTGTTGGTCCACGTCCCATTTTACAATGGAGGTCCTACCTGGCCTTATATCCGTTTACCTATGAGGTGTCGGTATTTTTTGTGACAGCAGGAATTCCGGTATTGATTCATTATCAAAATGAGATTGATCTAACGGTACATCAATATCAATACCCGGATTCTTTAGTGGCCGGAACATACTTCTGGACGGTAGCGATAAGAGACGAACTGGAGAATTTGAGCCGTTCAAAAGAAGCTTCTTTTCTGGTTCAATGATTTAATAGAATTATGACTAGTGCTTATGAAGAATCTATCAAGAAAAATTAATGTGAACTATTTCAAGTATTATCACTATATAGAAGAAATCGGAAATTTTGTATGAAAGATATTCCACAACAATATCTTCAGGCATTGTTGGAGATTAGCAATCAGATCAATTCTATTAAGAAACCTGAAGAATTATTAGAAAATATTCTTGATATTGCCTTACAGCAACTTTCTGCTGAAAGGGGATTTATTCTGCTAAAGGAAAATGGAGAATACCTACCCAGGGCTGTAAAAAATATTGAAAAACAGAGATTAGATGCAATAGATGATATATCACATTCAACCATTCAGAAAGTTATAGAAAAAAAGCAGCCACTCTTGAGTTTTGACGCTCTCTCGGACGGTCGTTTTGACGACTCCCAAAGCGTTATTCTGCATCAAATCCAGTCTATTGCTGTCGTCCCCCTCGTTCTGAAAGGGGAACTGATCGGAGTTATCTATATCGACAGCCGGGGACAGAAAGCCCGATTTTCGAAGCAGAGCCTTGATTTTCTCCAGGCTTTTGCCAATCAGGCAGCTATTGCCCTCGAAAATGCCCAGCTCATCGTTAGATTTCAGCAGGAGAATGCCATTCTGAAAGAAGAATTTCATCGTATTTACGCCTTTAAGGAGATTATCGGTAAAAGCAAAGCCATGGAACAAGTCTTTCAGATGATGGGGAAAGTACTAAATAATGATGCTAACGTACTTTTATTGGGTGAAACAGGTACCGGTAAGGAGCTAGTAGCAAGAGCGATTCATTACAATGGATCAAGGAGTAAAAAAGCGTTTGTGCCAGTGAATTGTGGCGCCATACCGGAATCTTTGATCGAGAGCGAGTTGTTTGGTCACAAAAAGGGCGCCTTTACCGGAGCAATCAATGATAAGGAAGGACTTATCAAGGTAGCAGATGGAGGAACACTGTTTCTTGATGAAGTGGGTGAACTGCCACATACTGTACAAGTAAAACTGTTACGATTTCTTCAAGACAGGCAGTTTACGCCGGTCGGTGAAGTGAATCCCCACACTACCGATGTACGTATTATCACCGCCACCAACCGTGATTTACTAAAAGCAATCAACGAGGGAGTTTTTCGGGAAGATTTATACTACCGATTACATGTAATTCATATAATTATTCCGCCATTACGGGAACGAAGAAAAGACATTCCGATATTGACACAGTATTTTCTGGAAAAATTTGTCAGCAAGTTGAAAAAACGGATTAATTCTGTTTCGCCATCAGCGATGGATCTTCTCTTGCAGTACGACTGGCCCGGAAATGTGCGTGAATTAGAAAATACTCTAGAGAGGGCGGTGGTTTTGGATTCGAACAACTGTATCGATGAAGACGATCTCATGTTGGTCTTAGATGAACGAAATCCTTCCGGAATTGAGGCCGGAATGAAGCTTGAAAATCTCTCGAAAAAGTTACTTGAAAAAACTTTGATTGCAGTTGAAGGGAATAAAACCCTTGCAGCTGATATGATGGGCGTGTCTTTACGCTGGGTGCACTATAAAGCCAAGGAATGGGATTTAAAATAATATGGACTCACGCTTACCTTTCCAAAAAATTGAAGAATTCAGTTTAGTACGGGTGATACAGGACAGTCCTTACGCCATGGCGATTGAGGGTTATCAGGTATCTCTGCGGCGCCCGGTTTTTATAAAGTTGTTGAAACCTCAGGTAAAAGATCATAAACACTGGGTTACCCGTTTTACCCGGGAAGCACAGGTTAGTGCCGGGCTTAAACATCCGCATATTGTTGATGTCTATACTATCGGGGAAAAGGAAGGGTATACCTTTATGGCACAGGCATGGGTAGAGGGCCTGAGCGTGAAAGAACTTCTCTCCCGTGAGAAAAGCCTTTCCTCTGAGATAGCGTTTGAAATAATCCGTCAAATGTTACAGGCACTGCAATTTGCTCATCAGAAAAACATTATTCACCGCGATATAAAACCTGGAAATATTCTTATCGATATCCATGGTGAAGCACACCTCACTGATTTTGGGCTAGCTCATCTGGGTGAAGAAATATCCGTAACGCAACCAGGGAGTATTCTGGGAACTCCAGCGTATATGGCACCCGAACAAGTTACCGGTGAAAAGCTAACACCCGCAACGGATCTATTTGCCATTGGGATTACCCTCTACGAAATGCTGACCGGGATCAAGCCATTTGCCGGGGAAAACTATTCTACATGTATCCAGAAAATATTAAATGTTGACCCGTCATCTCCCTCAACCCACAATGCAAGCATTCCAAAGAAGATAGACGATATTGTTTTGCAATTGCTGGAAAAAGACGCCCGTCAGCGCCCACAAAGCGCTTCGCAGGCCCTGGAGAAATTGATTGATGTGAGAAGTACATTTTCTCATACACAAATTACCAATCAGATTTCTTTATTGATAAAAAAGTACTATCAACCAGGGAAGGAGACTAATCTTGAAAGAAGTAAACCAAGGGCTGTTGTGTCAACAAACAGTCACACCAGCCGTCCACAAAAACGGATAAAATGGGGTCTATTAACAGGCGTCGTTGCTGCGGTTGTAATTCTTTTAGTGATTATATTAAATTTTGATTTTAGAGCGGGTTCACCAGATGAGCCTGACGTGGTTCATTTAAAAAGGGATAGTGTAAATTCAGCGGCACAAATGTCTGGTTCTGACTTGAACAAAGAAAAATATTCGGATGAGGTTACAGCAAAAGAGGGGATCCACAATCAAACAGAAAGATCTATATTAAATTCCCATTCTTCGTCTGGTGATAAAATTGATAAAGTGCGGTCTGAGAATCTTTCACAAAAATTGTCAGATAATAAGGAATCTTTAACAACAAGAATGATGGAAGTGGAACATCAGACTAGTGATGAGGGTAGAGAAGAAAAATCTTCCACACAACTTGCCTCCTTAGAAGTAGTTATTAAGCCGTGGGCAATTCTATTGTTGGATGGTGCAGTTATTGATTCTATGGTTAGCGAGCGCAGACTATCCCTTTCTCCTGGCAACCACCGGTTGGTGCTTTCTCACCCTAAGTTTGCACCTAAAATTTTTAATATTGATGTAAAAGCCGGTGAAAATAAAAATCTCAGTTATTCCTTTTATGAGCAGGTAGGATACCTGGCTATTGAAGTTCGACCATGGGCTGAAATCTTTCTTAATGGGAAATACATAGAAACAACACCAATCAACCATTTGGTACTTATGAACCGCGGAGAACACTTGCTTGAATTAAAAAATCCTTATTTTGATACTTACCGGCAGCTTTTGCAAATCGAAGCCGGCGACACATTGTATTTGAAGCACACACTGACGAAATAGACTTATAATTGGCACGTATGTTGTAATGTTTTATGCTGGAACTAAAAATATATGGTAAGAAAATGCAAAATTTGCAGCGTCTAATTTTTATAAGTTTAATTACTTTTTCACTACCGACTTCAGTATTTAGTCAACAATGGCAATTTAAAGCGCCCATGCCAACAGCTCGCAAGGGAATGACGGTCGCTGTGTTAGATAATAAAATTTGGGTTATAGGCGGTAGATCCACTTCGCACGCTGCCTTAAATGTAGTAGAGATCTACGATCCATCAACTAACTCATGGGATACCCAAGTTCCCGGATTGAATACCGCCCGCGAAAATGCCACAGCGCAGGTGTGGAACGGTATGATTTACGTATTTGGCGGAAGAAACGATCATCAGCTCATTAGTTCAATCGAGCGATTTGATTCAGCCCTAAATAGTTGGGAAAATATTTCAACCATTCCAACACCACGTTATGGTATTGCTTCCATACTGGTTGATTCCAGTATCTGGATTATCGGTGGTACTGACATAAATGGTATGAGTTATAATTCCATAGAAATATTTCATCCACAAAACAATAACTGGTCAATCCTCCCTGCAAGTATGAACATTGCCCGTGGGGATCCTATGGCAGTTCGAATAAATGACAACATTTATGTTTTTGGCGGTCACTATTTCGGGCCCGTTTTAAGTTATGAAAAATACGATCAGACAACTCAATCATGGTCGATGGTTGGTAATATGATTTATAGTTGTGGTAGTGCCGGTTATCTGTCTTTGGCTAATCAGGCCATGCTAATCGGCGGAATGAGTCAATCCGGCGTCTTGGATAAAGTTCAAATATTTCGCTCTGATGGGAGTATTCCGCAATGGTTGGAAGGACCAACGTTGAATACACCGCGAAGAGAATTGGTATCCGCTGTTGTTAATAATAAAATTTATGCCATTGGGGGACGAGGCATGATGGGAATGGATATTTATGATACGGTTGAGGAACTTGATGTGGTTGTTGGTATGGCACAAATCGATCCAAAGATACCCGAAGATCATGCGCTCATCTCAAACTATCCCAATCCTTTCAATAATTCAACGGTCGTATTTCTTCAGCTTCCCGAACCAGATGAGATCCGCTTAAAAATCTATGACGTGATGGGCCATGAAGTTGGACAAATTTACCAGGGCAAACTCCCGGCGGGAAGACATCAGTTTTCCATTGCAACAGAACAGATAGCCAAATATCCCCTATCAACAGGCATTTACTTCATCCGGTTGGAAGGGCGAAAGTTTTCTTATGTAAAAAAAATTAATTATATTCGTTAA
>CBDUVK010000079.1:0-10455 GCA_965370645.1 uncultured bacterium | reverse complement strand
ATCCTGTTTTACACATTTCACGGATAGTCGCCTTTTTCCCCTTTTTTGAAATATTTACGTTTTGGAAAATTTAGATCATATCGTTAAATTACCTGACTTGAAAATATTGAAAAAAATGAATAAAAATATTACAATGTGTTTTTCAGTTAAAATTTGATCTAAGGAGGTTATGGTATGTCAGAGAAGTATGTCTATTTTTTCGGTGATGGTAAAGCGGACGGGACTAAGGAAATGAAAAATCTATTGGGTGGTAAAGGGGCTAATCTGGCCGAAATGACCCACATTGGTATACCTGTTCCTGCCGGTTTTACCATCTCCACGGAGGTCTGCACGTATTACTATGACAAAAATTATGAATATCCCAAAGCGTTAGAAAACCAGGTCAAAGAGTCCCTACAGCAAGTAGAAAACGTGATGGATGCTAAATTTGGAGATAAGGAAAATCCATTACTGGTTTCAGTTCGTTCCGGTGCACGAACCTCAATGCCAGGTATGATGGATACCGTTTTAAATCTTGGCCTGAATGACGAAACAGTTAAGGGATTGATAAAAAAAACCAACAATCCCCGTTTTGCCTATGATTGTTATCGTCGTTTTGTCAGCATGTACGGGGATGTAGTATTGGGTCTTAAACCGCAGGGCAAAGATGATGTAGATCCTTTCGAGGAGATCCTGGAAGCAAAAAAAATGAAGAAGGGTGTTGAATTTGACACCGATCTAACTGACGATGATCTGAAAGAATTAGTCACTGAGTTTAAAGATGCCATTAAAGAAAAAACCGGACAATCTTTCCCGGAAGATCCCATGGAACAGTTATGGGGTTCAGTTGGGGCCGTATTCAAATCATGGAATAACGAGAGAGCAACCGTATATCGCAAACTAAATAACATTCCCGGCCACTGGGGCACCGCTATCAATGTCCAGAGTATGGTGTATGGAAATATGGGAGATGATTGTGCGACCGGTGTGGCTTTCACCAGAAATCCAGCTACCGGTAATAAAGAGATGTACGGGGAATTTTTGGTAAATGCTCAGGGTGAGGATGTGGTCGCAGGAATTCGCACCCCCCAGGAACTAAGTCGTCTGAAAGAGATTATGCCAGAGATTTATAAAGAACTTAGTGATATTTTCAACAAACTTGAACGGCATTACAAAGAGATGCAGGATATGGAATTCACCATCCAAAATGGAAAGCTGTGGTTCCTGCAGACCCGTGCCGGAAAAAGGACCGGATTTGCTGCTTTTAAAATCGCAGTGGATATGAAGGAAGAGGGATTGATAGATGAAAAAGAAGCGTTGATGCGGGTGGAGCCCAACCAGTTAAATCAGTTGCTCAGACCGGTATTTGACATAAACCAGAAAAATAGTGCGATTCAGAAAGGTAAATTACTTGCCAAAGGTTTGAATGCCGGACCTGGCGCTGCTACGGGACGGGTAGTATTTAATGCCCCGGATGCGGTGGCCTGGAAACAAAAGGGTGAAAAGGTTATCCTGGCCCGGATCGAAACCAGTCCGGAAGATATCAAGGGAATGGACGCAGCAGAAGGTATTTTAACTGCCCGCGGTGGAATGACGTCTCACGCAGCACTGGTTGCACGCCAGATGGGGAAGGTATGTGTTGCCGGAGCAGGTACTTTAAATATTAATTATAAATCACGTCAGTTTGAGGTTGACGGAAAGGTGATTAAAGAAGGGGATTGGATCTCTCTGGATGGCTCTACCGGCGAAATCATTGCTGGACAAATTGAAACCAAACCGTCCGATGTACTTCAGGTCCTGATCGACGAGAGCATTAAACCGGAAGATTCGAAGACATTTAATACCTATAATAAAATAATGAACTGGGCTGACAAATATCGACGCCTGGGGGTTCGCACCAATGCCGATCAACCGGATCAATCCGCGAACGCGATTGCATTTGGAGCCGAAGGAATCGGGCTATGCCGGACTGAACATATGTTCTTCGGAGGTGATCGCATCACTGCGGTGCGCGAAATGATTCTCTCAGACGATGAGAAAGGACGCCGTAAAGCGCTCGATAAATTACTTCCTTATCAGAAACAGGATTTCATTGAAATATTTAAGGTAATGAAAGACCGGCCGGTAACCGTTCGCACCTTAGATCCCCCCTTACATGAATTTTTACCGCATGAGGAAAAAGAACAAAAAGAAATAGCCGACATCATGGGTGTGACCACTGAAAAAATCCAGGCCAAAGTTGCCTCACTGCATGAGTTTAATCCAATGCTGGGCCACCGGGGTTGCAGGCTGGGAATCGTATATCCGGAAATCACCGAAATGCAAGCCCGTGCAATTCTTGAAGCGGCATGTGAAGTCAAGAAGGAAGGAATTGATGTAAAACCGGAGATCATGATTCCATTGGTAGGGCACGTCAATGAACTCCGCCTTCAGGAACAGATCGTAAGGCGTGTTGCAGAGGAAGTCTTCGAAAAATACCAGCTAAAAGTTGATTATCTGGTCGGGACTATGATAGAACTTCCCCGTGCCGCGATAACTGCGGGTGAAATCGCCCAGGTAGCTGAATTCTTTAGCTTTGGAACAAATGATCTGACCCAAACCACATTCGGACTTTCACGTGATGACTCCGGGAAATTTTTACCTTTCTACGTTGAGCACGATATTTTCTCACGAGACCCCTTCGAAGCAATCGATCAGGATGGCGTGGGCATGCTGATGGAATGGGGCGTTGAGCAGGGTCGTAAATCCCGAAAAGACCTTAAAGTTGGAATATGCGGTGAACATGGTGGGGAACCCTCTTCAGTTGAATACTGCCATTCTATCAATATGAATTATGTGAGCTGCTCGCCTTTCCGGGTACCCATTGCCAGGCTGGCTGCGGCCCAGGCGGCTCTGCGGGAAAAGCAATAGAGAGACGACATTAATGATATATAAGGGATGGGAGCTGAACCGAGGCATCCAGCTCCAAATCTTTTAGAATTCAGGAGCCGGCTTATGGCCAAGAATAAAGAACGACAATTTGTTATCAAGCAAATCATTCAGGATGAAAAAATAGCAAATCAGGAAAAACTTCTAAAACGTTTACACGAGCGAGGATTTAAGACAACCCAGGCAACTCTCTCCCGAGATCTGCATAAAATGGGAATAGTCCGGATTCCCACAGAGGAGGGGTATCGCTACATGATAGCGGAGGAAGAAGGCGGGCATTCTTTCCGCAAACTGGTAGGAATGGAAATCCTGAGTATTCATCACAATGAAACCATGGTGGTTGTCAAAACGATTACCGGCAGAGCAAATGGGGTTGCTCTTTTTATTGATCAACTTAAAAATCCTCATATTATGGCAACATTAGCAGGAGAAAATGCCATTCTGGTAATACCGGATCGAACTTCCCATATCAACCAGATTGAAAAAAAGCTTGAAAAAATCGCCGTTGGTGGGTAAGAGGGTATCTCATTATGGATAGTGGTAAAACAATCCTGCATAGTCTGGTAAAATCGGCGATTGAAATTTCAATCGCCCCGGAAGCTGAGAGAGCAAAAGAACTCTCGCTTTATTAATCATAATGATTGAATAAGAAAAAATATATAATGGATTTAAACCTCAAGGTAGAAAGAGAATTTCTACCTTTTGTCAATAAACCAGGCCGATATATCGGAAATGAATATAATGTAGTCCAGAAAAATCTGGATCAGATCGGCCTCAGAGTTGCCCTGGCTTTCCCGGAAGTCTATGAATTGGGAATGTCCTATGTGGGTTTTGATATACTTTATCACATCTTAAATTCCCAGCCGGATATATGGGCAGAACGCGTTTACGCACCATGGTTTGACGCGGAAGAAGTCTTACGTAAAAAGAATATCCCTCTCTTCAGCCTTGAATCCCGCACCCCGCTTGCAGAATTCGACTGGATTGGTTTTACGCTTCAATATGAACTGACATACACCAATATACTCAACATGCTTAATTTAGCAGGAATACCACTTAAAGCGAAAGACCGCTCCAACAATTGGCCAATCATCGTAGGCGGTGGACCATCAACCTACAATCCAGAGCCCCTGGCAGAATTCTTTGATGCATTCTTAGTGGGAGATGGAGAGGAAGCTATACTGGAAATCTGTCAGATTATTCAGGAAACTAAAGAGAAGGATAAAAATAAAGACCATCTCTTAACCAAATTATCAGGAATATCCGGTTTATATATTCCTGCTTTATATAAAGTCGAAAATGATTCATTCGGAGACTTTAAAAATATTGTTCCCGAGCGGGATGATATTCCTCAACACATCAGTAAACGAATTTTACCTGAACTCAATGGCAAGAATTATTCAATAAAACCCCTGGTTCCTCTCATTGAGATTACACACGATCGCCTATCCCTGGAAATTATGCGTGGATGTACCGAGGGTTGCCGTTTTTGTAATGCGGGTATGATCTATCGCCCGGTTCGCCAGCGCCCGGTGGATGATATCATCCATCAATCCAGGGAAGCAATTCAGCAAAGTGGTTTTTCCGAAATCTCACTACTCTCTTTAAATAGTTCCGATTATCAAGATCTGAACTGGTTGATGATGAAGGAAAAAATATTACTTGCCGAAGAGCGATTAAGTTTTACATTCCCATCCCTGCGTTTAGATGGTCTCACCGGGGAAATGGTAGAATTTGTTAAGAGCTATAAAAAGGCAGGATTTACTTTCGCTCCCGAAGCAGGAAGCCAACGGTTGAGAAATGTAATCAATAAAAATATTCAGGAAAAAGACCTGCTGGATACTTTGCGCCTGGTATTGGATAATGGATGGCAATTAGTCAAATTCTATTTCATGATTGGTTTACCAACAGAAAAAGAGGAAGATTTACTTGCCATCGTGGAGCTCCTGGAAAAATGTTTAAAAATTGCTTCTTCATATAAGGAAGTTCGCTTTAATGTATCCATATCTCCATTCTCACCCAAACCCCACACCCCATTTCAGTGGGAAAAGCAAGAAATGCCCCGGGAATTAGAAAATAAATCACGCTTTATTCTGAATAAACTACCAACTCACCGGATATCATTCAGCTGGCGGGACGGATACACCAGTAGCCTGGAAACGATATTTAACCGTGGGGGGAGAGAGCTCTCTAAAGTACTGGAAGAATCCTGGAAAAACGGAGCACGTTTTGATGGCTGGAAAGAAGGATTTGACTGGGAAAGATGGCTCTCCGCTTTCGAGATTTATGGAATTGACTGGAAAAAATATCTGAGGGCCCTTTCAATTTCTCTACCACTGCCCTGGGATCATCTGGATATGGGAATATCCAGTTCATTTCTGCAGAAAGAGAAATTACGGGCATATGAGGGGCGAACCAGCCAGGATTGCAAAGATTCCGTATGCCTGGGTTGTGGATTACAGCGAAAGGAGTTTGAAGAATTAGTAAGCTGTTATCGGGAAGAACCCGCAAAAGAAATTAAACAGCCAACCAGCCAGATAAAAATATCACCCTCTTCTGAGGGGAGAACCATCCAGCCAAATTTTGGAAGGAGTTCACGCAAGCGAATTGTGAATACAACCCCGGTCAAGAAGAAAATTCGCTTGAGATTTACCAAGACCGGATTAACCCGTTTTATGTCTCACCTGGATTTGGTGCGATTATTTGACCGGGCAGCCCGCAGAGCAAAAATATCTCTGGTATATTCTCAGGGGTATCATCCGCGTCCGAAGATGGCTTTCGGTCCTCCACTCAGTCTGGGTGTGGGCAGCATAGCCGAATATTTGGATTTAGAGGTTGAGATGGGCTATGAATCAGATCTCCAGGAACAACTGAATGCAGTCTTACCGGCCGGAATCCGGATTCTCACCTGGAAAACTGTCTATTCAAAAGTACCATCGCTCTCTTCCGCAATCAATCGTCAAACATATGAAACATATCTGGAAAATTTAGATATTCCAGCCGAGTGGTTTGGTGATTTTTTGGTACAGACTCAAATTCAGATATCCCGCCGGGTTAAAGAAGATATAAAAGAAATTGATATCCGGCCGTATATTCATAATATAAACCAGGATGATCAGAAATTACAGATCATCCTTGACGCCAATGAGGGGAAATCGGCGAAAATAACAGAAGTTTTACAGACCTTGCTGGAACCGCATCATATTGATCAGCGGACACTTTACACACAACGAACTGGTCAGTATATTATGGGGGAGAAGTTAATGGATCCATTAGAGGTGCTGGACACCGGGGGAAACTAGTATGACAGGAGAAATTAAGTAATGAAAAAAGAAATTATCATTAATTCAACCAATGAAGACATCCGAATAGCTTTAGTTGAAAACGGTAAACTGGTCGAGATTTTTGTAGAGCGCCCCGATAATGAACGGATGGTTGGGGATATTTATAAAGGACGAATTCGACGTGTAGTGAAAGGAATGCAGGCTGCTTTCATTAATATCGGATTCGAACAGGATGGTTTCCTCCATTTTTCAGACATGGGGGATGAGGTGAACCAGTTGTTCGCTGATATTGATGAAGAGATGATTGAGAGCAAACAGAAGAAAAGCGATATCGATCCACCCGATCTTCTGCGAAACGGACAGGAAATTACTGTTCAGATCGTCAAGGAACCCATCATTACTAAGGGACCCCGGGTGACGACCGAACTGACCCTGCCAGGTCGATTTATGGTTCTGGCTCCTAATCAAAACCGGGTTGGCGTTTCCAGGAAGATTTCCAGTGTACAGGAACGGAAAAGATTGCGAACATTAGCACGCAAAATTCGCCCCAAAGATTTCGGTATCATTGTCCGTACCGTTGCAGAGACTAAAGATGAAGCGACACTCAAAGCTGATCTGCAAAAACTGATGAAAACCTGGCGAAATGTACAAAACGAGATGAAGAAATCTCAGCCACCCAAATTGATTTTTAAAGATCTGGGAATGGCCTCCAGTGTCATTCGTGATCTTTTTACTTCAGATGTTGAGAGAGTAGTGGTTGATTCCCGGAAAATGCATCGTGAGATCCATCGATATCTGAATGAAGTCGGGTCAGACCTCTTAAACCGCCTGGAATATTTTAAATCCCGTAAACCCATCTTTGATGTACTCAAAATTGAAGAAGAGCTCCAAAAGAGCCTGGAACCTAAATTCTGGATGAAAAATGGAGGCTACCTGATTATTGAACAGACCGAGGCGCTCACATCAATAGATGTAAACAGCGGTCGCTATTTTGGAAAAAAAGACCATGAGAGAAATTCTTTGAAAATAAATATGGAGGCAGCCCGCGAAATCGCAAGACAATTACGACTGCGGGATATCGGGGGATTAATTGTAATCGATTTTATCGATCTGGAGAATGAAAAAAATAAGATCAAATTATTTAATGAACTTAGAAAGGAATTATCTCCTGACCGGGCTGTAAGTCGGATTTCAGAGATGAGTAAATTCGGCTTAATAGAGATGACGCGGCAGCGAATACGTCCCAGTCTGATCTACAATATCAATGAGCCTTGTCCCATGTGCAAGGGCACCGGACTGGTTCCTACTCAGGGAACGGTTCTGGCTAATATCGAACGGATTATACGACGTCATGTGGCTACCGATGGGGATCGTCGAATTATCATTCGTGCCCACTCTGACCTAATTGAATATCTCAATAATCAAAGGTTAAGCCGCCGTTATCGGCTAATGTGGAAATACTGGATAAAAATAAGCACCGAAGTCGATCAGTCCTTGCGACATTTTGAATTCCGTATTTTATTACAAAAGAAACGGGAAGATATTACTGAAAAGTTTGCATAACAGATATATAAATTCTATTTTGGCGCAGAATAGTATAGCGGTATAAGTCACCCAAATTAAAATTTGAGAGATTAATTCGCATCTTGTCTTAAATAATTTTGGATTGGAAAGAAACTATTTCAGATCTACGGCTTTGAACTTTGAAGACTTTTTATCGCTGAAGGGATTCATGAGGAAGGAACTTTTTTTTAGAAAGTACCCTCTGAAGTTGCAACACAGGCTATCAGGGATCATTCTCATCTGCCTAATAATCCCGGTACTATTCTCTTTATCCATTTCTTCAGAATCGGACTCTACTGCTCAGACTGCTTCACAACCCTCTATAGAAAACGACAGATATCACCCATACCTTGATGATGGTACCACCTGGCGAAAGACCACCCATTTAAAACCCTGGCGTTTGGGGGTGATTGTCGGCGGTTTTCTGATTTTCGATGCTGCCGGATACGCCAAAATATCCGAACTGCAATACAATACTGAGACAACCTCATTTCACTTTCACGAAGGGAGCCGGGACATCAGGGAGTATAAACAGATGGACAAAATCGGCCATTTCGTGGAAGCCTATTATATGAGTCATCTAACGTCCAAAATATATCGCTGGGCCGGTTTATCGGCGCCCAGTTCTATCTGGTTTGGTTCTCTGACAGGCTTTGTCTGGATGTTGCAAATTGAAATTACTGACGGATTTTATAAGGCATGGGGATTCAGTTATTATGATTTGATCATGAACGTCCTTGGCTGTGGATACTCGGCTTTACAACAATTCTACCCCGAGCAACTGAAAGGGATTCGATTCAAGGTAAGTTATTATCCCTCGGAAGCTTACAAACGAGGTCTATACAGTACCGTCAGTAAAAGCTGGCTGGATGATTATGAAGGATTCACATTTTGGCTTTCGCTGAGTCCTTATGATCTTGTACCTAAGCATTGGCGCCGTTCCTATCCCGGATGGTTAGCGCCCTGGGGCCTTTCTATAGGACATGGCGTGCAGGATATCGCTACCAATGTGTTCAATGGTCAACGGGAAATTATGGTGGGTCTTGACATAGATCTCAATAAAATTCCCACCGGGGAAAATAAATTTGTCAAATTCTGGAAGGATGAGTTCAATTTTATTCGTCTTCCATTGCCTGCAGTACGGATTTATCCTACCTCTATCTGGTTCGGATTTTATTTTTCCAGGTGAAATAGTAGATCAGCATAATTTTTTTCTAAACAACCTCCACCAACATCCCCCTCCTTAGTAAAGGCACAGACCGGAAGAACAGGTTAAACATTTTCGGTGGCAGGAGTTACAATATTATCTCACCCTATGTCAGCCTTTCTCTTGGTGATTATAATTTTTAACCTCTCAAGAGCAACCGCTATATCTTTTGTGATTTCTTCATTTTTATATCTGACAACTTGAATATCTTTGAAATCGAGTATTTCAGTTCTAATCTGATCATGGTCTTTATGTTTAACATGTATGCGACCATCCAATTCTACAACCATTTTTATTTCATGGCAGTAAAAATCTGCTATAAAGAAGCTTTTTTTATTATTGTATAGGTAATAAATAGGATGTTGGCGTAGAAATTTTAGATTTAAGAATTGTCGATTTTTTAAAGCAGTCCATAACGTCTTTTCTGCATCCGTAGGATTACTCCGTAATTCTCTGGAAAGCATGCGTGCGAGTTGACCGGTTGTATAGTTTTTCATTTGGAGCTTTTTGCATGTCTGGATGTAATAATTGATCTCCTTATAAGAAAAACTTATTTCGCATCATATACTTTGACCCTCCCCTAGTAATATCTTAAGTTTTCATAAGTTTTTTAAATCCCCTCCCTTATGCATAAGGGAGGGGAATAAGGGGTGGGTCAAAAATAAATCCAACCCTATTACCTATGTTTCGAAATAGTCATACAACGCGACAACAGAATTTGAGAATTTACTCCTATTTCAAATACATCAACTTAATCGAGCGAGTGATAAAACCTGCCCTGAGCGTTGCATAGTAAATACCGGATGGCAATAGATTCCCAAAATCATCCTTTCCATCCCACTCCGTGCTGTATCTACCGCCTGAAATTTGTCCCTGATAGAGGGTTCTCATTTTTTGTCCGAGCGAATTAAAAATGAACAGAGCAACTTCTGTATTTCCCTCCCTGATTTGGGGAATATCAAATACCAGCTTCGTCCGGGGATTAAAGGGATTGGGGAAATTTTGATGGAGTTTGTAAGATTGAGGAATATCGCCCAATCCCAGATTTACAATTTTCTGACCACCTGCATGCGGTGTAGCTGACAGGGGACCATGAAAGGTCTTTTTCCCGTTGATTGCCACATCTACCAACATATACCAGTAGGTCCTATCATTGGCAACCAGTTGATCCTCAAAAGAATATTCGGTTCGGGTGGTTGAACTAATTTTTCCCTGTAATATCGGATTGTGAACATAACTGGAAATCATCTGATAGTTGCTATCGGATATCTCCGAGCGCCATATTTCAAATCCCGCATTATTGTGTTCACTCTCGGTAACCCAGCGTAACAGGACAAATCGATTTCCTGCCCGGGCATTGAAGATTGACAATTCTACCGGTAAAGAGAAATCCATCCAGGTAGTAAAATCGAAGCGATTCAGGTCATCCCCAACCCAATTGGCGGGATCACCAATAGCAATCAATGCTTGAGTAGGATCAGGAAATTGGGTAGA
>CBDUVK010000078.1:0-10460 GCA_965370645.1 uncultured bacterium | reverse complement strand
AGTGGTTGGAAGATTGTATAATTAGAAGTGCAGGAATTTGAATATAGTACCCTGCATTTGGGATTAAGAAATGTCGAGATCTGAGGACAAAGGCTCAAGGTAAAAGGTTCAAGGCCAAGGGAAAGGATTTAGTGCCTAGAACAATACAATGCTTAAGTGCAGTACACAAGAATAACGAATTATTAACCCTGTAAGGGTGATATATTAATAGCCCCCGAATTTATTCGGGGGTAAAGGAATCCATCGTTAAAAATAAAGAACCCCGTATAGGGGTGGTATGTTATTTAGAGAAAATGTTAAAAGGAAACAGGCAGGTGTGAAAAAACAGGATTTAGGAATTAATAAATTTTGTCAACTATTTTAGGACATGACTGGTGATATCGTGCCAGATCAAATTGATTAGCATTATTTTAAAAATTCCTCTCATTTTTACTTTTCTTGCTTACTTTTGATGACTACATTTCCTATCAAATTTGTAGCCTGTTCTAATTTTATCATTTTTCAGTTCTAATTCTGAATTTGAATTTACAGGGAGAGTTGCACATGCCAGCAAATCAAATCAAAAATATTGGTATTGTATCTACCAGAGTTGCAGGTACCGATGGCGTATCACTTGAGATTGAGAAATGGGCCGATGTACTGGAAAAGAATGGCTATAACTGTTTTTATTTCGCGGGAAAAATTGATCGCGATGATGCGGTTTCATTTAAAATTGACCTGGCGCATTTTGAGCATCCGGAAATCGCCGCTCTTAATAAACAATTATTTGGTGTGGATCGTCGTTCTCCGGAGACCTCCGCAAAAATTCAGAAAATTTCCAACAAACTCAAATCTGCACTCTACGAATTTAAACAAAAGTTCGATATCGACCTGCTCATGCCGGAAAATGCACTGGCTATTCCCATGAACGTCCCCTTGGGCCTGGCTATTACTGAATTTATTGCCGAGACAGGTTTACCGACGATTGTGCATCATCATGATTTTAGCTGGGAAAGGGATCGCTTTGCTATTAATGCCTGCCAGGATTACCTGAATAAAGCTTTTCCGCCTGATTTACCTTCCATGAGACATGCGGTCATTAATTCATTAGCCTCGGCACAATTGAGCCATCGGTTAGGGATCTCAAATACAGTTATTCCCAATGTATATAACTTTGCCAGAGAGCCGCAGGATCCGGACAGTTACCCCTGCGAATTACGGGGTAAAATAGGTTTCAAAGATAATGAGGTTCTTATTCTACAACCGACCCGCATTGTGCCCCGTAAATGGATCGAAAGATCGATTGAAATAGTGCGAAATTTGAAGCTCCCCGATCCTAAACTGGTCATTTCGCATGCGTCAGGTGATGAAGGAGATGACTATTATCAGAGAGTGATGGAATATGCGGAGAACATGGGGGTAAAAATAATACCGATCGATCACCTCATCAGAAATAATCATTCCAATGAGGCTGGAAAGTATAATATCGCCGACATTTATAAATGTTCGGATCTTGTTACCTATCCCAGTGGTTATGAGGGATTTGGTAATGCTTTTCTGGAGGCTATCTATTACAAAAAACCAATCGTGGTGAATAGATATTCCATATATATTGCCGATATCGAACCGAAAGGATTTGATGTCATTGCTTTGGATGGCTTTGTTACCAGTAAAGCTACCGAAAAAATTGAACGGGTATTACATGATAAATCCTACCGCAATGAAATGGTTGAAAAAAATTATACACTGGCACAAACATATTTCTCGTATGAAGTTTTAGAAAAGAAGTTATTGTTTATCATTAGTACTTTTGACTAAACAGGATCAGGGTAGAGTAATTAGAGTGTTTAAGATAGCGATCCTTCATTATTCCTGTCCTCCGGTGGTTGGTGGTGTAGAAGAAATAGTGCGTCAACAAGCATCTCTTTTTCACCGATACCACCATTCAGTAGAGGTATATACCGGTTCCGGTTCACAATTTACTCAAAATTATGCAGTTGAATTGAATCCGGTTCTCTCTTCTCGCCATCCTGAAATACTTAAATTACAGAAGGATGCAACGAAAAATTTTGCCCAAATCGGAGTCATCTCAGAGGATATCTATCAATATTTTATAAACAGGTTGTCGAATGATACCATGTTAATCGCTCACAACGTATTGACAATGCCGTTTAACCTTCCTTTAACATTGGCAGTTCACAAATTAGCTGATCAGCAGATTATTAAAGTAATCAGTTGGAATCATGACTCTCCCTATTTTTATGATCAATATCCCCGGGAATTAAATCGGGAGCCCTGGCTTATATTAAAAAGATTCAACCAGAATTTTCATTATGTAACAATATCAGAGTCCCGACAAAAGGAATTTAACTCTTTGTATGATATTCATAATGGTCTCATGGTTATACCTAATGGCGTAGATCCAATCCACTTTTTTCGCTTGGATGAAGCTACTGTTCGGTTAATCTTGGAAAATTGTTTATTCAAAACAGAGCTGATTCTGGTTCAACCGTCGCGACTTCATCCCAGAAAAAATATTGAATTATCCATCCGGGTCGTAAAAGAATTACTTAAACTGGGAATTAATGTAAAACTGCTCCTGACGGGAGCTTTCGATCCACACCACGGCAAAGATTTACGCTACTATAATCATCTAAAGGATTTAATAGAATCATTAAAAATAACTGAAAATATTATAATAATTGCTGATTATACTTTTGACAATGGTGAAAAGATAACACCGGATCATGTTATTATTCGCGATTTATACCACATCTCTGATTTACTTTTTTTACCTAGTAAGCAGGAAGGTTTTGGGATTCCTATTTTAGAGGCCGGAATGATTAGGTTACCAATTGCCTGTTCAGATATTGAACCATTTAAATCCATTGCCGGTGAGAGTGTTTTTTATTTTTCTTTGAATGATACACCAAAAGAGATTGCAAAGGGGATTTTAATATTTTTAGAAGGATTAAAAACCCATGATATGTATAGAAATGTTATTCGAAATTATGTGTGGGATAATATATACCATAAGTCCTTATTGCCATTCTTACAAAAAATAATGAGCTCACCTTAGCATCACTTAATCTCAAGCAAGCGCTGGAGGTTTGATAAATTTTACAATCGTTAAAGGTCAAGCGTGATAACGAGGATTTAGGATAGAGGATTTGGGATTTAGTGGTTTTGGGGGTTGGGATAGGATACAAAAATAACGAATACTGAATTACGAACACTGAATATTGAATGTCTAATCCCGTAGGGATGAAATGTCTGTAGCCCGGTGCGTGAGCACCGGGTAAATGAAATAATGTTAAACATAGAACCCCATAGGGGTGACATATTTTTTTTAAGAAAAGTCAAAGGTTAAATGTGAGACGGAGAAAGCAGGTTTTAGGATTGAGAGGAGAGAAGGAGAAAGGTTAAAGAAAAATAACATCGAATATCCGGGACCTTGCCCCGTAGGGGCGGAATATCTATTGACAGGGGCATCGCCACTGTTGAAGAGATCCCAACAGAACCCAAAAGCCCCAGCGGCCTACCTGCTGCCGGCAGGCGAATGTCGAAGTTTAAAGATTTAAGAAGACCCCCCGTGAAGGGAGATGCAGGGGTGTGTTATTTAATCCCGTCAGGATAAAATGTCTGTGGCCCGGCGTTTCAAGACCGGGACTCAAGCGGTTCCAGATATATAAACAGGTCAGCATATGAATTATTTCGACTGGTCTATCATGTTAATATATATCATGGGTTTAATTACCATGAGCTATTGGATTGGTAAAAAACAACAAAATAAAAGAGACTACTATCTTGGTGGAAATAAAGTGCACTGGCTACCGGTGGCGATTTCCACAAGCGCCACCCAATTGAGTACCAATTCAATGCTGGGTGCACCGGCCTTTGTGGCTTTCTCCCTGGGCGGCGGACTCCTCTGGTTACAGTATGAACTGGCAATACCCTTGGCTATGATTTTCATCATGATTTTTCTGATGCCATTTTTTAAAAAAACCGGGATCATATCCATTTTTGAGTATCTTGAATTAAGATTGGGACCGGGAACCCGCCTTATCCTGAATATTCTCTTTCAGATCTTTGTGGCATTTGGAACCGGAGTCACTGTATATGGTATCTCCCTGGTATTACAAGCTGTTCTCGGTATCCCCTTTTGGGTGGCTGTTCTTCTGCTTGGCGTCGTGACCATTATTTATGACACCCTGGGAGGGATCAGGAGTGTGATCGCTTCTGACGTTATTCAGATGATTATTCTGGTTCTGGGGATCATCGTTTCCGGCTTGTTTGCGATATCCCTCAGCGGCGGAATTTCAAATCTTATCTCAAATTTTGATGCCTCCCGATTACAGGCTTTGGACTTTTCAGGTCATGGTTTAGGTGATAATGCCACCTTTGCATTTTTACCCATGGTTATCGGTGGATTTTTTCTTTACGTTGCATATTATGGCTGTAATCAGACCCAGGTGCAAAGAGAACTTTCTACAAAAAGCATTGATGATAGCCATATGTCACTTTTTGTAAATGGCCTCATCCGCTTTCCGATTGTTCTGGGATATTGCCTGCTGGGAGTGGCGATTGGTGCCTATGCAAATATTAATGGTGATTTTCTCTCCTTGCTGCCCACGCGAGAGATTATTGAAAATGGCGTTGTGCAACATGTACCAAACTTCAATACTGCTGTCCCATTTTTTGTGCTTCACTACTTACCCCATGGATTTATCGGCCTGATAGTTATTGCACTATTTGCTGCTGCCATGTCCAGCCTGGACTCCACACTCAACTCTCTTAGTGCCATTACCGTAAGAGACCTGATTGACCGTTTTTCAAAAAGTGAAGACAGAACCCCTAAACAAGCACTCTTGCTTTCCAAGGGTGTTACTGTTTTCTGGGGAATCGTCTGTGTGGGTTTCTCATTTTTTGTGGGTAACATTTCAGATTCTATTATTGTTTCGATCAATAAAATTGGCTCTATCATCAACGGTCCCATGTTGGCCACCTTTCTATTAGCAATTTTGACCAAACGGGCGACTGACAAAGGTGCGATCATTGGAATTTTTGCCGGTTTTCTGTTTAATATCTATCTGTGGCTCTTTGAACCGGGGGTTTCCTGGATGTGGTGGAACGCTATTGGCTGTGTTATTACTTTTACAGTAGGTTATCTCTCAAGTTTAGCATTTCCAAGAGTGGACTATGAAAAAATCGATCATCTGATATGGAGCAAATCCAGTATGAAAGATCATTCCGAATCCAAAAGGAATTGGAATATTTATTACGCGATATTGCTCATCTATTTCTTTGTCATGATTGGTATTTTAGCCTTATTTTAATCATATTATATGGGGAGAATAGATCACTATGAGACGCATTGCTAAAATATTGATTATTGTATCCACTTTCCTCTTTATCGGATTCATTTCTTGCTCAGAGAAACATAATTCATCGGATAAGAAGAAAATTTCATTATGGCCAGATGGTCCTTTCATAAAGTATCAGGATAATCCCATAGTAAGGCCAACTACTAAATTCGAGGCCGACAAAGTATACAATCCATCGGTAATTGTTGAGGAGGGCAGATTCAGTATGCTGTATCGCGCTGAAGGTATTAATACAGGCACCGGCGTGATTTGCCTGGCCTACAGCGAAGATGGCTTCAATTTTCAAAGATATCAAAATAATCCGGTATTGGTGGCTGAATATGAGTACGAAAGAGAAGGTGTGGAAGATCCCAGAATGATCAAATTTGGACAAAAATATTATCTGACCTATGTCGGTGCCGGAGATCAAACAGCGGGAAATATCTGTCTGGCAATTTCATCTGATCTGATATCATGGGAAAAGAAAGGTGAAATTTTGCAACCGAAAAGCAACGCCTGGAACAGTCGTCAGCTAAAAGCGGGTGCCATAGTACCTGACTCAGTAAATGGTAAATATCTGATGTATTTTCAGGGGGAGAAAGAGCCCTGGAAGACACGAATTGGGATTGCCTATTCTCATGATCTGGTTCATTGGTATGAACCTATCGATACCCCCGTCATGAAGCCTCGCCCCGGACACTTTGATAGCATGGGCACTGAGCCAGGTGCAGCTATGATCATTGATGATGGAATTCTGCTTATCTACAATGGCTGGAATGAGGACCGGGTGCATAAAACAGGGTGGATTGTGTTTTCAGCTCAGGATCCCACTCAAATTCTTGCCCGCTGTGAGGAACCCCTGTTGGAATCGGAGGAAGAATGGGAAGGGCATATTCTATTTACCGAGAGCATTGTTAAAAGAAACAACAGCTGGTTTCTGCATTATGGCGTGGTAGACAGTTTTATCAGTGTAGCTACTTATACGGGTGCAGATCCTCGACTGAAAAATCAGATGTTGCCTTAAAATAAATATTTCTGATTAGATAGATGAATAAGCCAAGGAGAGAAGCTTATGGTGACTTTCGCTCTGCTGGATTGGATCTGGATGTTTGCCTTTTTATTTCTCATGATAGGTTGTGGTGCCCTGTTTTCTCGGCTGGGAAAACGTTCCCAATCAGATTTTTTTCTGGCCGGCAGGGGTTTACCCTGGTGGCTCCCGGCATCTTCGGTTTACGCCACCCATACTGCTACTGATACACCTATTTGGGTGACGGGTGTTATTTATAAATATGGTCTGGCAGGGATCTGGTATACGTTTTTCTCAGCCTGGTGTGCCATATCTGCGTTTGTATCTACTCGTATATTCCGCCGGTCTTTGGCATATACCCAGGCTGAGTGGCAGAGTCTGAGATTTGGCGGTCTGGGTGGTGAGCTGTTGCGAGGTTGGGTTGCCGGTTGGCAGATTTTCATGAATATGTTCATTCTGGGGTGGGTTGGAATTGCGATGGGAAAAGTATGCAATTTTGCCTTCGGGTGGCCGCTCTGGTTAGGTCTGATTTCCTTTTCCTCAATTTGTGCAATTTATGTTCTATCGGCAGGCTATTGGGGTGTGGTAATGGCAGATTTTCTGCAGGGAATCATTGCACTCTCTGTTATCATTCTGGTCTCAGTCTGGGGCATCATAGCAGCCGGGGGACCTGCAGCAATAGTCGCAAAATTAGCTGCCATGGATCAATCCTGGCGGATTAATCCCTTTGCCTTTACCGGTTTGTGGGAGGGTGATTTTCCTTTCGCCTGGTTCCTGACCATGATGATCATTGCGATTATCGGGGGAATCGGCATGGGCACCAGTATCGATTGGTACGCTGAGGCACAACGAATTCAATCAGCCAAAAGTGTGCGCGATGCATCTTACAGCATTTGGGGCGGGACTGCCCTGGTATTGGTACGTAATTCGATTTGGGCTGTGGCCATACTGGGATTTTTCGTGTTATACCCTAATATCGAGTCGATGCAGGATTATGAGATGGGTTGGTTCCGGATGGGTTTCGAATTTCTACCAGTTGGCATGGTTGGCTTCTTTTTTTCTGCCATCTTGGCAATTCACCTCTCTACCATTTCCACTCATTTGAATCTTGGCGCCATGTATGCCACCAGAGATCTCTATCATCACTATATCAATCCGAAGGCCTCACAGAAAAAACTGGTTTGGGTTGGCAGAATTACCACCCTGTTCTTACTCCTCGGTTCATTTGTATATGGCCTCATGATGGAAAAAATCACCGAATGGCTCATCTTTGCTTTGTGGATTATGGCTGCCGGGGTGTGGCTTCCTAATATTTTACAGGTAGTCTGGTGGCGGTTTAACTCCTGGGGATATCTCTCTTCCTGGATTGCTAATTTGAGCCTTAGCTGGCTAATTGTTTGGGTGCTGCCGGAACTGGGCGTTATTCCTAAATTAGCCGATTATCAGCAGTTCTGGTTATTGCTTTTGCTTATGGCCCTCATTTATCTTCCGGTAACTTTTCTAACCAAACCTGAAAATATGGACCATCTGGTAAAGTATTACGTGATGTCACGTCCCGTAGGTTGGTGGGGCCCGGTACACCGTGAAGCCGTAAAAAGAGGGTTATTAAAAAAATAAATTTTAAATTAAAAGAGGACTCATAAAATGGCTTGGTTGAAACGTAGTTGGACCCCTGAAGAGGCTGATGAATGGACAAAAGAAGATTTAATAGCCAGTATTTTATCTCCTTTAGCTTATATAACGTTGACCATTGGTGCAGCTTTATCTTTGCTGGCATTGACTATTGGTTATATTGTTCTCATTACAGGTATCGTACTTACCCTGGCAATGTATTTCGTTATCGATCCCAAGTTGCGCAAAATATCCTCTGAATATGAGAAAAAGCAGCAAGTCTATTTAGAGGATTTGGAAAAAAATCAACGCTGGGAGGAGGATTAAATGAAAACTGATTTATTTATGTTTATGATCGGTATGTTTATGGCACTCATTGTCTCTTTTATGGGGTTATTGCTTGCCTACATCTCCTGGAAGAAGAGAAAGAGTGAGGGAACGAGTCCGGTGATGAAAAGTGAAAATGGAGGTGCGACCAATGGTTAAATCAATTCTTTTACTTTCTGGCAGCAAGGTCATTGGTAGTCCGGTTTTGGGTATTGTCATCCCTGGAATAGTGTTTCTGTTTTCTATTGTTGCCACATTATTATTATACAGACATTTTTCCAAAAGGAGCTAGTCTATGAAAAAATTCATTACCTATGGTCATTTTTTCCCCATTGAAAGTATGACGAGATTACGGAACATCATAAAAATTATACCCATCCTGTTATTCAGTTTATTGCTTTACAATCTATCAATAGCCCAGGAAAGTCCGTTTGAGTCAATCATGGGATCATTTGAAAAATATCATAAAAATCCAATTTTGTTATCGCATGGTACCGGTTTTGAAGCGAAGGCGGTATTCAATCCGGCAGCCATTGTTAAGAATGATACTATATTTTTATTATACAGGGCTGAAGACTGGAAGGGTGTGCGGCAGTGGAAAGGAACTTCCAGTATCGGACTGGCCTATAGTCTCGACGGAGTAAATTTTACAAAACGGGACAGGCCGGTCGTAATTCCTGAATTTGATTATGAAACACCCGGGGGATGTGAGGATCCCAGGGTGGTTCGCATTGAAGATACTTATTATCTTACCTATACAGCCTATGATGGAGAATATGCCCGGCTGGCTATTGCTACCTCTCAGGACCTGATGCACTGGGATAAAAAGGGTATTATTATCCCCTGGGAGTGGAGCAAAGCAGGGGCCATATTACCTGAAAAAATAAATAACCGTTATATCATGTACTTTGGAGATAGAAATATCCATATTGCCTATTCCGATGATCTCATCAAATGGGAGATTGCGAATGAAGCGGTCCTTCATCCCCGTGAAGGATATTTTGATGATAGAATTGTGGAGCCGGGACCGCCTCCAATTTTAACCGAACAGGGAATATTGTTAATTTATAACGGTTCCAACAAACAGATTCATTATGAAGTGGGGTGGGCATTATATTCAAAGGAAGATCCGGCCGAACTGATTGCGAGATCGGAAAAACCATTTTTATCACTTTCCCAGGATATAGAGAGATATGGACAGGTACCCAATGTCATATTTACTGAAGGGCTGGTGCATTTTAAAGATATTTGGTATTTATATTATGGTGCTGCAGATACTTATATTGGCGTGGCAATTGGGAAAAAATAAGTAAAAACTGTCGTACAAAATAAAATACAATACAATGGTACACTAGAATAGTACACAAATCATTGTCATTCCCGTCTGGCAGGCGGACAGGCTTCTCCCGCTTATGCGGGATCAGGATGACTTTAAAAGATAATTACATATTTTATAGGTTTGTTTAAACATTTTTTTGCACAACGGGTAATTATATTATGTGTTCAAAGAGGTGATGAAATGAAAATGCAATTGCGGATCTTAATAATTTTTCTGGGAGTCTCTCTTTTAACACCCCATGATGAAATAAGCGCAGATCCAAATATTTTACAGGCCGATTCGGTTAAAATTGTTATTCTGGGATCCTCAACTGCCCTGGGAATTGGACCTTACAATCCCAGCAATGCCTGGGTTAACCGCTATCGAACTTATCTGCAGGGAATAAATCCTGCCAATGAAGTAGTTAACCGGGCCAGTGGTGGCTACACCACCTACCATATCATGCCTACGGGTTATGTACCGCCGCCGAATAGACCCTTACCGGATAATAGTCGCAACATAAGCAATGCTGTGAATCGAGATCCGGATGCCATCATTATTAATTTGCCCAGTAATGACGCTGCATTTGGATACAGTGTTAGTGAGCAATTGGCGAATTATGACAGTGTATTAGCTGTATCGAATGCTGCTAATATACCGGTATGGATATCGACTACCCAACCGCGAAATTTATCCGCCTCAGGGAGGCAAAACCTTATGGAAATGAGGGATTCCACTTTCGCCCGTTTTGGGGACAAGGCGCTTGATTTTTGGACTGATTTAGCCATGCCTGATGGGACCATAAATCCTATTTATGACAGTGGGGATGGCGTTC
>CBDUVK010000077.1:0-10589 GCA_965370645.1 uncultured bacterium | reverse complement strand
TCAATAAAATAATCAGGCAGATTGTTTTTGAAGATTGCTGACAATTTTAGCGGTATCTTTTGCAATTACCAATTCTTCGTTGGTAGGAATCACCAGCACTTTAACTTGAGAATCAGGCTGGGTGATTATGGCCTCCTTCTTTCTGGTCTCTTTATTTATTTTTTCATCCAACTGAATACCCATGAAATCCAAATCTTTGCATGATAACTCACGGACCAGGGATGAATTTTCACCAACTCCTGCAGTAAAAACGATGGCATCAACACCTCCCATGGCTGCTGAATATGCACCGATGTATTTTTTTATACGATATACAAAAATATCTATGGCCAGGCGAGCGCGCTCATGGGTATCATAATTATCCTCAATTTCCCGCATATCACTGCTCAAGCCACTGATTCCCAACACGCCGCTATGCTTATTCAGCATGGTATTCATTTCTCCACCCGTGAGCTGTTCTTTCGCCATGATGTGAAGGATAATCGCCGGATCTAAATCACCGGTGCGAGTTCCCATCAGCAACCCCTCCAGTGGTGTAAATCCCATTGATGTATCGATGGATTCACCGAATTTGACTGCAGCAATACTTGAACCGCTACCCAGATGACATGTGATAATTTTTAAGTCACTGATTGATTTTTTCATAAATTTTGCCGCCCTCTCCGCCACATATCGATGAGAAGTCCCATGAAATCCATAACGGCGGATACCGTGCCGTTTGTATAATGCAAATGGAATCCCATACACATAGGCATGGGAGGGCATCGATTGGTGGAAGGCGGTATCGATCACAGCAACCTGCGGGACATTGGGCAGCAACGCCTTTGCTGCGGCTATCCCTTTGAGATTGGGGGGATTATGAAGTGGTGCATAATCGATACAGCGGGTCATTTCCCTGATAACCTCATCACTGATGAGAACAGACTCCCGGAATGTTTCTCCTCCATGCACAACACGATGTCCTACGGCCCCAATTTCATTTTTATTTTTTATTACACCATGGTTGCGGCTAAGCAAGATACTTAGCACATACTCAATTGCAGCTTTATGATCAAGGATCTCCCCACTCAGTTTTACGGAAGGTTTACCAGAAGCCTCATGGGTTAGCATTGCACCGGACAAACCGATTCTTTCCACAACACCTTTAGCAAGTAATTTAGCCTCTTCGGGAATAACAAATTGATATTTTACCGAGGAACTACCAGCGTTAAGAACTAAAATTTTCATGAATAACTTTCATGTGAATAATTGAAAATAAGAGTATGAATTAACATTGAGGGGCAAAATATTTTCATCTACCCTATTCCTTCATTGATTCAGGGTATTCGAAGATACCTTTACCGGTCTTACGACCCAAATGGCCAGCCCGTACAAGTTTTTTTAAGAGGGGACAGGGTCGGTATTTTTGATCGCCCAATTCTCTGAACATCGCATCCATCATTCGCAAAAGCTCATCCAAACCAATCATATCAGCCTGAGCCAACGGTCCCATATTAAAATTAAAACCTAATTTCATGGCGGTGTCAATATCCTCAGCAGTAGCGATGCCTTCCATTAGAACATAAAGGGCTTCATTGATTAAGGGGATAATAAGGCGGGTAGTAATATAACCCGGATACTCATATACTTCTACCGCGGTTTTGTCCAGAATTTCAGCAAATTTTTTTGCAGCTGCGAAGGTATCGTCTGAAGTTTTTAATCCACGGATAATTTCCACCAGGGGTATCTTGGGCACCGGATTTAAAAAGTGCATCCCGATAATTTTGTCTTCCCGCTTGGTAATCTGAGCAATTTCGGTGATACTCAAGGTTGATGTGTTGGAAATGAAAATAGTATCATTGTCACAAATATCATCTAGTTTCAGAAAAATGTCCCTTTTTGATTCTACATTCTCCGGAATAGACTCAATAAGCAAATCACCCAGAGCAGCATCTTCAATTTTCCAGGAAGTATTAACCCGGTTGAGAATGTTTTTCTTTTCACTGGTGGTCATGGTCCACCTGGCAATTTCTTTATCAATTGCCCGCGTAATTCCCTCAATAGCTTTCTTGGCAGCTTCTTTATCTCTTTCTATTAATAAGACATCCAGGCCCTTGGATGCTACTAATTGTGAGATACCCTGACCCATGGTGCCCGCACCAATCACCACCACCCGCTTAATTTTTTGATCCTGGTCCTCCATCTGAAGTCCACCTTCTGTGGACAGAACCTCGATATCCAGTACTTTTTTGTCGTCATTCATTTCACAAACCTCAGGATATCAAAATAAAATGTCATTTGCCATCAATTCCTTTTAATGATTCATTATGATGTCTTTTGTGGAAAAAAAGAAGGCAATCTCTTGAAGTGCATTTTCAGTGCTGTCAGAGGCATGAACGCAATTATTCTGTATGTCGGTACCGAAATCCCGCCGGATAGTTCCCGGAGCAGCTTCTTTTGGATTGGTAGCACCAATAAATTTTCGGAATGCTTCCACGCAATTGTCTTTTTCCAGAACCATAGCAACAACTTTACCACTGGTCATGTATTCAACCAGCTCCTGATAGAAAGGTCGATCTTTGTGAACCAGGTAGAATTGCTGGGCTTCCTGCACCTGAAGGCGAACCATTCTGATCGCTAAGATTTTGAACTCGGCCTGCTCTATTCGCTGGATTATGTCACCAATATGATTATTTGCGACACATTCCGGTTTAATTATCGTAAGCGTTCGGTGTATCAAAAATCCTCCGAATCTAATTAATCGTCTAAATATTTAATACTTTGTTCAGCTAATTCCAAGCCATACTGCAAGGCTTTGAGGTTCAAGTCTTCTGTCCCTTTCGGAACGCGGGAGAGAACCGCCTTTTCCAGGGCCTGGGGACTCACCACCCTGCTGATTCCGACCAGGGCACCGAGGGATACGATGTTGGTGGTCATTTTGCGTCCCACCTTTTCCTGGGCTGTCCGGACTAAAGGCAATGATATCACTTTAATCGGGGGAACATGCTCAACTGCATCGGAGTCAACCAGAAGAAGACCATCCTCTTTTAAGTCGTGGGCATACTTATCGCATGATTCCTGATTTAATGCAAGTAGATAATCAAGACGGGATGTCTTGGGATAGAGAATTTCCGTATTGCTGATAATCACTTCGCTTTTGCTCGCACCGCCCCGGGCTTCAGGTCCGTAACTCTGTGTCTGTACTGCGTTTTTATTTTCGTAAATGGCCGCTGCTTCAGCCAGTATTAAACCGGCTAATATAAGCCCCTGACCACCGGAACCGCTTAATCGAATCTCAGTCTTTTGTGTCTGATCGTTTTTTATCTTGACTGCTTGCTTCTGGCTCATTTTTGCCTTTCTGTTGACTCAGTTGACTCATCTGTTCTTGAATTTGATACTTTTCAATAATCTTCTGGTATTCTGCGGTAAACTCCGCTTTGGGGGAATGATGTAGAACGCCTATGAGGAATTTTTCTTTCAATTCGTCCTCGCTGTATTTCGATTTGGAAGTAACAGGTACGGCGTTGTCTTTATAGAATTTCAGCATGGTTGCGGCATCGCCCCGTTTATTCCATTTTCCTTCATAAGTGGGACATTGGGAAAAGATTTCCACCAGCGAAAATCCTTTATTATCCAAGGCCTGTTGAATCAGACGATCCATCGCGGGAACATGATAGGCGGTGGTTTTCGCGACAAAGCTGGCACCAGCTGCGATGGCAAGCTGCGAAATATCAAAAGGATGTTCCGGATTTCCGGATTTGGCAGTTGATCCTCTTCCTCCATAAGGTGTGGTGGGAGAAACTTGTCCACCTGTCATTCCATAGATATTATTGTTCATCAGTATCACAGTAATATCTATGTTACGCCTCGCAGCGTGGATAAAGTGGTTCCCGCCAATGGCGATGGCATCACCATCTCCGGTTATCACAATGACCGGAAGTTCCGGCCTGGCAAGTTTCAATCCGGTGGCGTATGCAATCGGTCTGCCATGGAGTGTATGCATTGTGTTAAAATCGACATAGGCTGTCATGCGACTGGAGCAACCGATACCGCTCACCATAATCACATCATCTTTACTCATATTTAATTTATCAATTGCCCGTATTAACGAACCCATAACAATACCATGACCACAGCCAGGGCACCAAACATGGGGGAACTGTTTCTTCGCTCTCAAATAATTCAATACTAAGGGTTGCGTCATCTATTTTGCCTCACGGATTTTTGAAATAATTTGATTTGGTGTAATCATTTCACCATCATAGCGGTTGATACCGAAAATCTTTTTATGATAACATTCCACCTTCCTAATTTCATCGATTAACTGTCCCTGATTCATCTCGACCACATAAACCTGATCAACTTTTTTGATGATCCGTTGGAGCTGTTTCTCCGGAAATGGCCAGATTGTAATGGGTCTAAAGAATCCGACTTTTCGACGATGCTTTCTTAGATACTGCACAGCTTCCTTGGCCGAGCGGGATGCGGAACCAAAAGCAATGACAAGAGTGTTTGCGTCCTCCGTGTATAATGCTTCATGATCAACAATATCAGTGGAAGAGCGCATAATTTTGTCCCGCAGTTTATTCATTTTACTGATGATTTCACTCTCTTTATTGGTAGGAAATCCCATTTCGTCATGGGTAAGTCCCGTGATATTGTAACGATAACCACTTCCAAAGGGTGCCATGGGAGTCACAAAATCAGTGGTAATTTCGTAAGGCTTATACCACTGCGGTGGAACAATAGGTACTTCACGCTCCTCTGTTAATATTTCAGAGTAATCCGGGATGACCACTTTTTCCCGCATATGCCCAATGGCTTCATCCAGCAAAAGAATCACCGGAACCCGATATTTTTCTGAAAGATTAAAGGATTTTATAGTAAGATAAAAAGTTTCCCTGACCGATTCCGGAGCGAGAACGATTAAAAAGTGATCTCCGTGGGTTCCCCAGCGAGCTTGCATTACATCTCCCTGCGCTGTTTTAGTAGGTAAACCGGTACTGGGGCCACCTCGCATCACATTGGTAATAACGATGGGAATTTCTGCCATACATGCATAACCAATTCCCTCCTGCATTAAAGAGAATCCAGGTCCGCTGGTGGCAGTCATCGATTTTAATCCCCCCACGCTGGCACCTATAATGGCGCTGATTCCGCCTATTTCATCTTCCATCTGAATAAATTTGCCGCCAACCCGGGGCAGTTTCTCGCTCAACAATTCGGCGATCTCGGTTGATGGAGTAATGGGGTAACCAGCAAAGAAGCGGCAGCCTGCAGCGATGGCACCTTCAGAGCATGCCTCATTACCTTGCATGAGAATAGTTCGTTCTGGCATTATTTTTCCTTTATTCCTTGCTTGTGGTTTCAGCCTTAGGGGCTTTGCGTGGATTACCAGTGACGAGAATGGCAAAATCCGGACAATGAAGTTCGCAAATTTTGCATCCCGTGCAGGTTTCCGGAAATTTAATATACACCTTGCCCTCCCGATCTGCATCTAGTGTTCCCTGGGGACACAGATCGTAACAAATTCCACATGCTTTACACCATTTCTGGTATATGACCAACATATCGGATCGGCGCGACCGTTCGATCGTTTTCTGGGTCAGTTCGCTCTTTAACCGCCGAACCGCCTCTTCTGTCATTATGCCCTCCGGTACTAGATTAAAAGAATATTAAATTTAATAAATAGCATATTTTTTTACTATGCTTTTTTCAAAATACTTGATATTGTATTGCCAATATCTGCAGGGCTTTTACAAACTGTAATCCCGGCAGTTTCTAATGCATCCATTTTCTCTGACGCGGTTCCTTTTCCACCACTGATAATGGCGCCGGCATGTCCCATTCGCCTGCCAGGAGGAGCGGTTTGTCCTGCAATGAATGCAACCACCGGTTTATTAAAATTATCTTTGATCCAGGCAGCTGCTTCCTCTTCCGCAGTCCCTCCAATCTCACCGATCAGAACCACCGCTTCCGTTTCAGGGTCATCTTTGAATAATTCAAGGGCATCAATGAAGCGGGTTCCGATCACCGGATCCCCACCGATACCAATACAGGTTGACTGACCCATGCCCAGCCGGGTAATCTGATCGACAGCTTCATATGTGAGTGTTCCGCTGCGACTGATTACCCCGATGCTTCCTTCCCTGTGAATAAAACCAGGCATGATGCCCACCTTGCATCTTCCGGGTGAGATGATCCCGGGACAATTAGGACCAATTAGACGTGTTCCAACGCTCTTTAAATAATCATACACTTTGAGCATGTCCCGAGCCGGGATTCCTTCAGAAATACAGACCACTGTTTTAATACCAGCATCGGCAGCTTCATAAATAGCATCTGAGGCAAATACTGGCGGGACAAAGGTAATGGAAACATCAGCTTTGGTTTCAGCAACGGCTTCTTTCACGGTATTATAAATCGGAATTTTAGATTCAAATTTTTGTCCCCCTTTTCCAGGAGTCACCCCGGCAACTACCTGTGTACCATATTCGATCATTTGTTGCGTATGAAATGTACCTTCTTTGCCAGTTATGCCCTGGACCAGTACGCGGGAGGTCTTATGGACAATAATGCTCATTTTATATTCCTTTCATGCAATTTTCTATGTGTTATGCTAAACATGGTTTTCATTTAGGTTAATACTTTTACCACTTTTTGTGCTGCTTCCTCCAGAGTTTGAGCAACCTGGAAATTCATCTCGGATTTTTGAAGTAGCTCAGCTGCTTCCTCTGCATTGGTTCCAGCCAGCCGGATGACCATGGGCACCTTGATTTTGACCATCTGAGTGGCTTCAATAATTCCCCGTGCAACCCGATCGCAGCGCACGATACCACCAAAAATATTAATTAAAATCGCTTTCACATTGGGATCCGAAAGAATGATTTTAAATCCGTTGCGAACCGTGTCTACGTTTGCCCCGCCACCAACATCCAGGAAATTCGCCGGCATACCTCCGGCTAACTTTATAATATCCATGGTTGCCATCGCCAAACCGGCGCCATTAACCATACATCCAACATTCCCATCTAATTTAATGTAGTTCAAATTGTACTGGGAGGCTTCTATCTCCAGGGGATCTTCCTCATGCAGATCTCGCAATTCCAGGATGTCAGGGTGTCTGAATAATGCGCTATCATCAAAATTCATCTTCGCATCCAACGCCAAAATCTGACCCTCTTCAGTGAGCACTAGGGGATTAATCTCTGCCAGAGAGGCATCTGTTTCTGTGAACGCTTTGTATAAACTGACGATAAAATGAACCGCATTTTTAACCTGCTCTCCACTTAAGCCAAGTCCAAAGGCAATTTTCCTGGCCTGGAAAGATTGTAGACCAATTTTGGGATCCACATATTCTTTAATAATTGCTTCGGGTTTTTCTTCCGCAACTTTTTCTATCTCTACGCCACCTTCCGTAGAAGCCATGAAAACAAGTTTTGATAGGGATCGATCGAGGACAATGCCCAGATATAATTCTTTCGCAATGTTGATCCCTTCCTCAATAAGCAGTCTCTGCACTACTTTTCCTTCCGGACCTGTCTGGTGGGTTATCAACTTCATTCCCAACATTTCGCTGGCTAAATTTTTAACTTCCTGTACCGATTTTGCAAGTTTTACACCGCCTCCTTTTCCCCGTCCTCCGGCATGAATTTGAGCTTTTACAACAAAGATTTTGCTACCCAGTTCTTGGGCATTTTGCTCTGCCTCCTCCGGGGTGAAAGCTACCTTACCGCGTGGAACGGCAACCTTATACCTCCGTAAAATTTCCTTTGCCTGATATTCATGGATATTCATTGACTCACTCCAGATTAATTAAAATTTCGTCATCTATAGTTTTAAAAATGGAGAATAAATTTACAGCTTTTTAATAATATTAAGGTACAATGACCGTACCCACCCCACCCTCAACTGCCTGAACTGTTTCTTCAATCGACGTGATGCTCACTTTTTTTCCTCCTTCTTCCAGGAAGTTGATGGCCGCCTGGATTTTTGGACCCATACTACCGCTGGGAAAATGTCCCTCACTCATATATTTTTTGGCTTCAGTAAGGCTTATTCTATCCAGATTCCGTTGATTAGGCTTTCCCCAGTTTAAGGCAACTTTCTCGACGGCAGTTACAATCAGCAGTTCTTCAGCGCCTACATCCCGGGCCAGGACTGCAGAGGAAAGGTCTTTATCAATCACCGCGTCGATTCCCTCATACCACCCATTATTTTGATCAATATAGACCGGAATTCCACCACCACCTGCTGCTATGACGACGATATTATTTTCGAGCAGCAATCGAATGACTTTTTTCCCAACGATCCCTATTGGAACAGGGGAGGGCACAACCCGCCGCCAGCCCCGGCCTTTATCCTCTTTTAAAATCCAACCCGGTCTTCTTTTCAGTTCTTCCACTTTATCTTCAGAATAGATTGGACCGACAAATTTCGTGGGTTTGGAAATAGAAGGATCATCGGGATCTACAAGAACCTGGGTGATAATCGTGGCAATCTCCCGTTCAATTTTCCGGTCGTGCAACTTGTTCTGCAGACATTGCTCAACCATGTAACCCATGCCACCTTCAGTATCTGCCACAATCACTCCGAGTGGCATAACTGGTACTAAATGGCGGGATTCTTCAACACGAATGAGTGCATTTCCGACCTGCGGGCCATTGCCGTGGGTGACCAGGACATTATATTCATGAGCAATGTATTTAACGACACCTTTTAAGCTTTGCCGGGTGTTAGCAAATTGTTGATGAATATTGCCTTCCTCAAATTGATGGCTTATGGCATTTCCACCCAAGGCCACTACAATGGTTTTATTTTTTTTCATAGGATGGGTATTAATTCGTTAAAATTTTCACTCTCTATTAACAATAAAATTTTAAAGGAAAATGTTTATAATCAATCTAAAAATAAAAATACTGAGGGGTATTCCTCTCAGCATATTCTTTGCTCAGATAAATATTTATTTCATAAATTTATGAAGGGTTTCTTTTAAATCTGGTTTTCCGATCTCTTGTAACTCATAGGTTACCCGAACAGCAGTTTTGTTGATATTGATAAGTTTTCTGAGATCGATTGGTGTTCCGATAATCACTACATCGCACTCAGTCTGGTTAATGGTTTTTTCCAGATCCTTTATCTGTTGATCATCATATCCCATGGCCGGTAGTAAAGAACCGATTTCGGGGTACTTCTCGTAAGTTTCAGTGATGGTGCCAACGGTGTAGGGTCGCGGATCGACAAGCTCCAGAGCACCAAATTTTTCTGCTGCCACTACTGCCGCTCCATAAGTCATCTCTCCATGTGTAAGTGTGGGTCCATCTTCAACCGCCAACACCCGTTTGCCACGGATAAGCTGGTAGTCGTCAATGAAAATAGGAGACGCCGCTTCGACTATGGTGGCGTTGGGATTGACTTCAAAAACGGATTCGCGAACTGCGCGAATATCTTCATTGTCTGCAGTATCTATTTTATTGATGACGATGACATCAGCCATTCGCAGATTTACCTCACCGGGGTAATAAAACAATTCGTCTCCGGGTCGGTGGGGATCCAACACGGTAATATGCAGATCCGGCTTATAAAAGGGCAGGTCATTGTTTCCACCGTCCCAGACAATGATATCGGCTTCTTTCTCTGCTTCTCTTAATATGGCTTCATAATCGACACCGGCATAAATGACATTTCCTCTGACTACATGCGGCTCGTACTCTTCCCTCTCTTCAATGGTACATTTATGTTTATCCAGATCAGATAATTCGGCGAAACGCTGAACTTTTTGCTCAACCAAATTACCATATGGCATGGGGTGACGGATGGCAACTACCTTTTTTCCGGCCTCTTGCAATAATTCAATTACTCTGCGGGTGGTCTGACTCTTGCCGCTACCGGTTCTTACGGCACATACCGCGATCACCGGTTTGTTTGATTTGAGCATGGTTTTTTGCGGTCCCATGAGCTTAAAATCGACTCCGGCTGCATTAACGGCGGCGGAAGTATTCATAACGTAGTCGTAGGGAACATCACTGTAGGCAAAGATTACTTCAACAACATTAAACTTCTTTATGAGTTCCGGTAATTCATCCTCTGGATAGATATTGATACCGTCGGGATATAGATCTCCCGCTAATTGCGCGGGATATTTCCGATCATCAATATTGGGGATTTGTGTTGCAGTGAATGCAACTACTTCGTATTGGTCATTGTCACGGAAAAAAGTGTTGAAATTGTGAAAATCGCGTCCTGCTGCGCCCATGATAATTATCTTTGATTTTACCATTGCAAATCTCCTGTTCTCTTCTTCTATATATGGAAGTATGAAACTGATTAAAATGTCTCTTTAATGAAGGTGATATATTTCAATCTCGAATAGAGAGTTGATATTCAAAATAATTCTAAAATTTGTTTCTAGTCCTGGAGGGGAAATTTTTATGGGAAGGATATTCAACTGAATCCATACCACTGGCGGCAACTCATCAAGTAGCTGTCAATAATCATGAACATAGTCTTATTTTAATTATTGATTTTCGACTCTTTGAAATTTTTGTTTCTTCTGTCCAATACGATTATTTAATGCGCAGAACTTCCAGAAAAGCTCGTGTGGCTTTAAT
>CBDUVK010000076.1:0-10590 GCA_965370645.1 uncultured bacterium | reverse complement strand
TTTTCTTTGGTTATTTAAAAATATTTATAACTATGAAGTCGAGAATACACTTTATATAAAATCAGAGGTCTAGATGTATTGCATTATATTTGGGATGCAAAAAGAGAATTTATTTTTATTTAAACTCTATATATTCTACTTAGTGTCTTTGTGCCTTGGTGGTAAAATCCATAAGTCAATCTAATTCTTCATTTATCAATCTAAATTCATTTTTGTTTTCCTTTGTTGAGCAGTTAATTTACAAACCTATGATAAAATATCCTGGAGTAAAATAATGCCCCGTTTTCCAGAGAGAGCGGATCGGGTTCAAAAGGTACCCGCATCGGTGTTTGAAAGATTTCGAGAAAAAATGAAGGAAAAAGGGCCGTCTCTTATTCGGCTGCATATTGGAGATACCTATCTTCACCCTCGCTATTCACTTCCAATTTCAGATGAATTCATAAATAAAAGGCCCTATTTCAACCGTTATTGCAATACCTTTGGGGTGGAGAGATTTCGCGAAGTGCTCAGAAATAAATTACAGGAAGATAATGGATTTTCGATCTCAGAAGAGAACATTCTGACTACCAATGGGGCAACCAATGCCCTCAGTGCCAGTGTGTTGAGCTTGATGAATCCGGGAGAAGAAATTCTGGTTTTAACACCCTGTTGGCCTTTCTTTCCGGGGATGGTTAAAATGGCCGATGCCCGGGTAGTTGAAGTTCCCTTTTATACGGAACTATATCAAGATTCTGAGTTTGTGATTGAAGATTACCTTCAAAAATATTTAACCTCCAAAACGGTGGCCCTGTATCTGAATACACCCAATAATCCAAGTGGAAAAGTCCTGAATCGGCAGCAACTCCAACAAGTGGCAGATTTTGTAAAGAAAAATAAGCTGTGGATCATCTCCGATAAGGCTTACGATGGTTTGGTTTTTGATCAGCATGATCAAATTTGTATAGCTACCCTTCCGGGACTGTTTGAACAAACCATTTCCATATTTACTTTTTCCAAATCGTTCATGTTTGCCGGATTACGTCTGGGGTATCTGGTTGCCGAAGATAGTGTGATTCAGGCGATCAACAAAACTATGGTGCATCAATTATACAGTCCTTCCACTCTCTCTCAGTATATGATGGTCCAACCGGTGATGGATCGCCACAGCTGGATTCCGGCGCTTTGCCGTGAATACCAGGAAATACGGGATATGTTCATTGAAAATCTGGAATTCCCGGTCCGCCCCCCTGAGAGCACCTACTTTCTATTTTTTTCAATTGAGGAAATGCTAAACGGGCGAGATTACTGGGACGTCATTGATGCTCTGTTGGAAGAGGGGGTATCGGTTGCCCCGGGAGAAGATTTTGGTAAGGGATATGAGAGCTATATCCGGGTCTGTTTTACCGGAGAACCACCGGAGCGTCTCAAGAATGCTATTGAGCGGATTAATCGTGTTTTGGTTCAATAAAATATTCTGATTCATTTTTTAGGGGATTTTGATCAATGTTACGTGTCGGTTTTTATCAGTTTCGTCCGCTATTCGGAAAAGTTGCCCGCAATCGGGATAAGATACTGCGCACTTTAGAACGGGTTGAGGCAGATATTATGGTACTCCCGGAACTCGCCTTCACTGGCTATTACTTCGCTGATCGTGCAGAATTGACAAAAGTGGCAGAAGATCCCTCAGAAAGTCCCACACTTTCCGCATTAAGTGACCTTTGCCGCCGAAAGCAGATGGTGGTGGTGAGTGGATTTGCGGAAAAAAATGAAAATAAAATATATAATTCAGCTGTCCTGATAGGTCCCAAAGGATTGATTCATATTTATCGGAAGATACAACTTTTTTTCAAAGAAAAGGAGATATTTGAGCCGGGAAATATCCCGTTGCAAATTCATGATGTCAAAGGTATCAGACTTGGTATGATGATCTGTTTCGATTGGATCTTTCCGGAAGTTACCCGGATTCTGGCCTTGTTGGGAGCAGATCTGATTTGCCACCCTGCTAATCTGGTATTAAGTTATTGTCAGGAAGCCATGAAAACCCGTTGTCTGGAAAACGGAATCTTTGCCATTACTGCCAATCGAATTGGAGCAGATCAGAGACCCCATGGTACCCTGAAATTTACCGGCAACAGCCAGATTATTGCCCCCAAAGGGGATCTTATATATCGTGCCAGGTCGCAACGGGAAGAGGTATATATTTCTGAAATTGATCCCCAGCAGGCCAGAGATAAAAATATGACGGAGTTCAATAATCTCTTTACTGATCGTCGACCTGATTTCTACAAAAAAATATGCGAATAATGCTACCTGACAGTTTATTTTATCATCTTGAGGAATTTTAATTTTTAATGCAGTGATTTAAAGATAAGAAGAACAATTCTTTAAAACTGACGTAGAAATCATGTATAAAAAAAAGGAATCAAAGAAATAGTATTATATGATGACATGAATTCAATTTTAAAAGTAATTTAGACAGGATTGACAGGATTAATTATAGTAAAAACATGTTAAATAATGATTACTTTATAACTCTATCCCGGCTTTCCCGGGGTGCCGGAGACTGGGTACTCGTTACTCGTTGCTAGTCACTGGATCATAGATTCAAAATCAGCCGGGAGGCTGATCCGCCCGCTGGCGTGATCTTGCATCCTTTGTCTTTTTTCCCAATCCTGTTTATCCCGTCAGAATAAAGTTTTTTCAGGATCATTTGATGCTGACTAAAAATAAACCAAAGAGGTTCAGATGGCGAAAAATATCATCCTATGGGTAGATGATGAGATCGAATTTTTGCAACCCCACATACTGTTTTTGAAAGAGAAAGACTATCAGGTTGAAACAGCAACCAATGCAGATGATGCATTAGCCCTGATTAAAGAGAAAAATATCGATCTTGTTCTGTTGGATGAAATGATGCCCGGCAAAGATGGATTGGTTGCGCTGGGGGAGATTAAGGAGATGAAACCGGGTCTTCCGGTGGTCATGATTACCAAGAATGAAGAAGAGAGTCTGATGGAAGACGCAATCGGTTCTAAGATTGATGACTATCTGACCAAACCGGTGAATCCCAGCCAAATCCTGATGGTATGTAAAAAATTCCTGGAATCCCGCGACATTTCCCAGCGGAGGCTCACCGAGTCTTACTCCCAGAGAATCCAGGAGATATCTCTGAAATTAATGCAATCCCCGAATTACCAAGATTGGATTGATATATATCGTAAATTGACGGACTGGGATCTTGAAATAGGCACTGTCGAAGAGCAGCAGATGCGGGAAGTGATTTATGATCAGCGAAAGGAATGCAATGTAGAATTTGGAAAATTTATCGAAAAGAACTACCAGAATTGGATTCATGAAAGGACAGAAAAGCCCAGGCTATCAACCGACATTGTAAAAGATTTTGTTTATCCGGAAATGTCGAATGGCCGGAAAGTGGTCTTTATGGTTATAGACTGTCTTCGGTTGGATCAATGGCTTACCCTGGAACCGTTCTTTTATGAGGACTTTAATATTTCCAAAGATTACTATTATTCCATTTTACCGACCGCAACCCCGTTTGCGCGGAATGCTATTTTTAGTGGGCTCTTTCCACTAGAAATTGAACGTCGGTATCCGGAACTCTGGGCTCAGGGTGAGGATGATGATCATAGTCGCAACCGTTACGAAGACAAACTAATGTACGACCAATTGCGTGTTCTGGGTCTGAAACTGAAGGGAGAGCCCAAATATATCAAAATGCTCAATTCTGAGGATGCCAGGAATTTGGAGAAAAATTTAATGGCATTTCTTGATGCTCCCATGCTCAGTGTGGTGGTTAATTTTGTGGATATTCTGGCTCACAGCCGTTCCGATCTCCCTATATTAAAAGAAATCGCTCCGGATGAGCCCTCCTACCGTTCCCTGACACGCTCCTGGTTCGAACACTCTCCCCTCTATAATATATTTAAAATGCTGGCTCAGCAGGATGTGGTTATTTTTCTCACCAGTGACCATGGGAGTGTGAGGAGCATGCGTGGGACAAAGGTGATTGGCGACCGGGAAACCAGTACCAATCTGCGTTACAAATTTGGACGCAATCTGAAGGTGGAAGGGAAGCACGCGATATATGTTAAAAATCCCAAAGATTTCAAATTACCACAGCGTAATTTCAATGTGAACTATATCATTGCCAAAGAAGATTACTATTTCGTCTATCCCACCAATTATCATAAGTATCTGGCCTATTACCGGGATAGTTTTCAACATGGCGGAATCTCCCTGGAAGAGATGATCTTGCCAGTGGTTAGGTTAGATCCCAAATAGGGGTAGGTATGAGAGGTCGGAGCGGAAGCTCTCAAACATCGTGGCAGAAGATTGTCCAATCACCACAGCAGACAGCAAAACTTGCCAGTGAATTTTCGCAGAATCTTGCAGCAGGTGATCTGGTTGCATTTTACGGACAACTCGGATCAGGAAAAACCTTTTTTATCAAAGCATTGTGCAAAGCATTCGGTATTCAAGATGAAGCGACCAGTCCCACTTTTACCATCATAAATGAGTATGAAGCGTCCGGCCAATTTTGGATATATCACTTTGACTTCTACCGGATTGAAAATGAGGCAGAGTTATTAAATTTGGGATTGGATGAGTTTTTTTATAACGACTATATTTGTCTGATTGAATGGGCGGATAAAATTGAGGAATTTTTACCCCCACAACGCTGGGAGATAAGGTTGAATTTTATTCCGAATCAACCGGATAGTCGCGAGGTCATCATTAATAAAATAGTGTAGATTTTTATGTTGGAAAATTCAGAAAATATTCATCTCCTTGCCATAGAAACCAGTGGAATGACATCCGGGGTATATATCTCGCAAAACCAGCAGGTGCTGGGTCAGATTACTCTTCATCAGAAAAATATTCACTCCCGTAGTTTATCACTTTCTCTTAAACAGTTGTTAGATCATCTGCAACTAACCTTACCTGATGTGAAGGCGATTATTCTTTCCGCTGGTCCCGGTTCTTTCACTGGTTTACGTATTGGCTATAGCTTCGCCAAAGGTATTGCTCACTCCCTGAAGCTCCCGATAATCGAGGTTCCCACCCTTGACATCTGGGCGTATCAACTTGGCCAAACAAATCTACCGGTTCTTTCATTTATCAATGCCCACCGTGAGGAAATTTTTTATGCCCACTATCGATGGCAGAAAAATCAGATGGTTCGGAAAGGTGATTACCAATTAATTCCTCTCAAAATCCTTCCGGAAATTATTACAAAAAAGACGATTATCAGCGGTGGAGATTTGGGTCAGTTTCAGGAACAATTTAAGGAGTATTTGGGTGAGACTGCTATTTTTCCTCACCCCTTACCCAGACAACCCCAGGGATGGGCCCTTTTGGAACTTGGTTTTGAAAAATTCAGAGCTGGAATTTTTAGCGATACTGAAAATTGCGAACCGATGTATCTTAGATCTTTCCAAGGGGTGATGTAATGCAGGTTCGCCGAATGACTGAGGAGGATCTGGATACCATATATGAATTGGAGCAACAAATTTTTCCCGATCCCTGGTCTAAGAATAGTTTTGAATACGAAGTCAATCAAAATCCATTCGGTATTCCTCTCATTCTTGAAAATGAAGAAAGAATAATTGGTTATGCCATTATATGGAAAATATATGAAGAATTTCATATCGCTAATTTTGCTATTATGCCGGAATATCAGAGAAAAAAATTGGGAACAAACTTTCTGGAAAATCTTCTGACACTTCGTGGGAAGTGTAAATTTGCCATACTTGAAGTTAGAGAAAAAAATAATCGTGCTATTCGGCTTTATGAAAAATTCGGATTCAAAACCATCCTAAAACGACATCGTTACTACAAAAATGGGGAGACTGCATTGGTGATGCAAAAGATGTTTGTAGAGCCTACCAAGCCGATTAGAAAACCTGGTTGAGCATAAAACAGGCCACAAAGTCATGCAGATTAAACAAAGTTTTTGAATTTAGCTTATTTTCTTCTTAATTTCCATAGCTATAACGGAGCAGAAATGGACTGGTTTAAAAAGAAAAAAGGCATATCCACTGTCGAGAAAAAAACATTACCTGACGGTCTGTGGGTAAAATGTGAAAGTTGCGGGGAGATTATTTATCGTAATCAGCTGCAAAGCCGGATGCATGTATGCCCAAAATGCAACTATCATTTTCGGGTAAATTCCCGGGAATATATCAGCTATCTGTTTGATGTTGACAGTTTTAATGAATTTAATGCGGATATACAACCGGGAGACCCTTTAAAATTTAAGGATAAAAAACGTTATTCCGATCGATTAAAAGATGCCCAGAAAAAGACCGGCTTGATGGATGCAGTCGTGACGGGTACGGCCACAGTTAAAGGATTTTCGGTCGTTGCTGCTGTTATGGACTTTACATTTATCGGCGGAAGTATGGGTTCTGTGGTGGGGGAAAAAATAGCGCGTGCTATTGATAAAGCACGGGATGATAAGTTTCCGCTTATCATCGTATCTTCTTCCGGGGGTGCTCGGATGATGGAGGGAGCATTATCATTGATGCAATTGGCAAAAACCAGTGCCAAACTTTCCCAATTAAGCGATGAAGGGATACCCTTCATCAGCATTCTGACTGATCCTACAACCGGAGGCACCACAGCTAGTTTTGCAATGTTGGGGGATGTTCATATTGCTGAGCCTGATGCCTTAATTGGATTTGCCGGTCAGCGGGTGATTAAGCAGACCATTGGTCAGGATCTTCCACCGGGATTTCAGAGAGCAGAATTTCTGAAGAAACATGGATTTGTGGATATGATTGTGGACCGTAAGGAAATGAGGGAAACCGTAGGCAAAATCCTTAATATTCTCTGGCCCCAAAAACCTGTAATAAAAGACCAGGAAAAAGAGGATACCAAAGACTGATCACCCTCTTTTTACCCAATTGCTCCCCTATCTGTATACCTGCCCCACTTACCAAAGGTTAAAGAATTGTATTTTAGAAAGGTCATTTAAGTGATGAAAGATCAAAAACCATTTATTTTAGTAACGAATGATGATGGTGTATATGCACCCGGGATTTATGCTCTTTTTAAAGCTATGGAGGATGTCGGAAATGCACATGTAGTCGCACCAGAATCGGAACGCAGTGCGGTGGGCCATGCTTTGACCATTTCCGATCCATTGCGTGTCTGGGCTGTTGATCGTTATGGAGCAGCATTCGGACACGCCGTAAATGGTACGCCGGCTGATTGTGTAAAATTGGCAGTAAAATCGATCCTCAACAGAAAGCCAGATCTGGTTGTCTCCGGGATAAACCAGGGACCCAATACTGCCATTAATGTGATCTATTCCGGGACAGTTTCCGCCGCCACTGAAGGTACCATCATGGGTGTTCCCTCTATCGCGTTCTCGCTGGCATCTTTCCGGATTTCAGATTTTGATTTTGCAGCACGTTTTGCTGCCCATATGGCTAAGAAGGTGTTGCAGCATGGTTTACCTGATGGGACACTGCTCAATGTCAATATACCCGCCCTTCCTGAGGATCAGATTTTGGGTGTTAGAATAACCCGCCAGGGGAAGGGCCGTTATGAGGAATATTTTGAGAAACGGGTAGATCCCATGAATCGAAATTATTACTGGCTGGCGGGTAAAAAATTACAGTTAGACAGTGAACCTGATGTGGATGATGTCGCTGTATTGGAGCGCTATATTGCCATCACTCCCATCCAGTTCGATTTGACCGATTATAAGATTTTGGAAAAACTTGAAGATTGGAATGTGGGAATGCCGGAATGAAAAAAGTTCTGATACTTGACTTTGGATCACAGTATACCCAGCTCATTGCCCGCAAAGTTAGGGAGTTATCAGTCTATTCTGAGATTCAACCTTATCACTATCCCATAGAAGCGATCAGGAATAATTCCGAGATTGGTGCAATAATTTTATCCGGGGGTCCGGCCTCTGTGTATGCAAAGCAGGCGCCTCATGCTGATGCCGGGATTTTTAAACTGGGATTGCCGATTCTGGGGATTTGTTATGGTCTACAGCATCTTGCCTACACCCTGGGCGGAGATGTGGATCGCGCCGCCAGGCGTGAATATGGTCGTGCCGATCTGTGGTTTGAAACAGACGATCCCCTTTTTAAAAATATTGAACAGCCGACTCAGGTTTGGATGAGCCATGGAGATCATCTTACCAGGCTTCCTGAGGGGTTCGTCTCGGTTGGACATACCGAAAATGCATCTATTGCTGCCATCACCAATCAGGCAAGGAAAATATACGGTTTGCAGTTTCACCCAGAAGTGTATCACACCAAAGAGGGAAAGTCCATTCTGTCAAATTTCCTGTACCAGATTGCTGAATTTACAGGTGACTGGTCAGCGGAATCGTTTATTGAATCTTCCGTTCAGGGCATTAAAGAGCAGGTGGGGGGAGAGCGGGTACTGCTGGGTCTCAGTGGGGGTGTAGACTCAAGTGTGGCTGCTCTGCTCATTCATAGAGCAATTGGAAAACAGCTGACTTGTATGTTCATCGATAGCGGCCTTTTAAGAGCGTATGAGAAGGAAGAAGTGGAGGAAGTTTTCAGAGAACATTTTCACCTGAATTTGATTTCTGTCACGGCCGACCAATTGTTCCTCTCTAAATTAAAGCATATTATTGATCCGGAACAGAAACGCAAGATCATAGGCAATACTTTCATAAAGGTGTTTGAAACAGAAGCGAAAAAACTCGGTCAATATAAATTTCTCGCCCAGGGAACGCTTTATCCGGATGTGATTGAAAGCGTAAGTTTTAAAGGGCCATCCGCTACCATTAAATCTCACCACAATGTGGGGGGATTACCGGAAAAAATGGATTTTCAGCTATTGGAGCCATTGCGCGAACTGTTTAAGGATGAGGTAAGAGTGGTGGGAAAGCAATTGGGATTGCCGGAGGAAATTTTAGAAAGACACCCCTTCCCGGGTCCCGGCCTGGCGGTGCGAATTATTGGTGAAATTACCAATGAACGTTTAGAAATTTTAAGAATGGCCGATGCTATCTATCTTGAAGAATTGAGAGTAGCAGATTTGTATCAGAATATATGGCAGGCATTTGCCGTGTTACTTCCGGTTCAGTCGGTTGGTGTGATGGGAGATGAGCGTACCTATGAAAATGTTTTGGCCCTACGGGCAGTAACCAGCACCGATGGTATGACAGCCGATTGGTTTGAAATGCCAGCACCAACTCTGGCTAAAATTTCGAACCGGATCATTAATGAAGTAAAGGGAATTAACCGGGTGGTGTATGATGTAAGTTCGAAGCCACCTGCAACCATTGAATGGGAATAATCCAGGAGCAGATATGTGTGGAATTGTAGGGTATATTGGAAAAAAAGATGTTTTGCCCATCTTGATGGATGGTTTAAAGCGTCTGGAGTACCGCGGGTATGATTCCGCTGGTGTAGCGGTCCTCCAGAATGGCAATTTGGATGTGATCAAGCAGGTGGGAAAAATTGCAGCTCTGGAATCGGAATTAAATGGTCACTTAATGCCTGGAACAATGGGTATTGCCCATACCCGCTGGGCCACACATGGAGAACCAAATCAAACCAATGCGCATCCCCATTCTGATGGCTCGGGCAATATTGTTTTGGTCCACAATGGAATTATCGAAAATTATGGTACCCTGAAAAAAATGCTTTCGGAAAAAGGACATACCTTTCGCACTGATACCGATACCGAAACGATTGCACATCTTATTGAAGAATTTTATCAGAATGGAACGCCTTTCGAAGAAGCATTCCGGGCAGCGCTGAATGAAATCGATGGGACTTACGGCATTGCCTTAATTTCCAAAAATGAACCGGATAAAATTTATTGCGCCCGAAAGGGTAGTCCCCTGGTGGTTGGAGTTGGAAAAGATGAATATTATGTGGCGTCTGATGCCTCTGCTATTATTGCGCATACCCGTAATGTGTTTTATCTGGAAGATGGCGAAATTGCAGTAATCAGCAGGGATGGATTTGTAACCAAGACGATTGATAATAAGTTGGTCACCAAAAAAGTTGAGAAAATCAGTTTCGATCTGGAGCGGATCGAAAAAGCTGGTTATCCCCACTTCATGTTAAAAGAGATTTTCGAGCAGCATAATACGGTGGCAGATGCCATGCGGGGCCGACTGATTAAGGAGGAAGGTGTTGCCAAACTTGGTGGATTAACCCCCATTTTACATAATGTTCTGCGTGCCCGAAAAATTTTTATTACTGCCTGCGGGACCAGTTATCATGCCGCTTTAGTGGGTGAATATATGTTAGAGCAATATTGCAGGATTCCGGTTGAGGTGGAATATGCTTCTGAATTCAGATACCGTGATCCGATTATTGAAGATGACCATCTGGTGGTGGTGATTACCCAGTCCGGTGAAACGGCGGATACCCTGGCGGCTCTGCGGGAGGGTAAGAGAAAGGGGACGACGGTGATGGGAATTGTTAATGTGGTTGGTTCCAGTATTGCCCGGGAAACCCATGGCGGTACATACATCCATGCTGGTCCTGAAATAGGTGTAGCGTCCACAAAGGCGTTCACCTCCCAGGTAACTGCTCTCACATTATTAACTCTCATGATTGCCCGTACCAAATCCATGTCCGC
>CBDUVK010000075.1:0-10610 GCA_965370645.1 uncultured bacterium | reverse complement strand
AGTCACTAATTTATGCGGCAGTAAAATCTATGAACCAACTGCCCCTTAAGAACATTACATCAAGACACAGTATGACCCATGAAAGCAATAATTATCAAAAAATCCGGTGGTCCGGAAGTCCTGCAAATTAAGAAAGTAGCTCAACCCGTTCCCGGAAAAGACGAGCTATTAGTTCAGGTTAAAGCCGCTGGAATTAACCGGGCCGATATCCTTCAGCGAAGAGGTAAATATCCTGTTCCACCCGGATCCAGCGACATACTCGGCCTGGAAATTTCCGGAATTATTTTAGAAAAGGGCCAGGAATGTCGACGCTGGAAAATCGGCCAGAAAATCTTTGGCCTGCTGGGCGGTGGGGGGTATGCTGAATATGCGTGTATCCATCAAGATATGGCCATGCCGATACCTGATCATCTTTCATTTGAGGAGGCTGCTGCAGTTCCTGAAGCTTTTCTTACCGCTTATCAGTCAATCGTTTGGCTTGGGAGGTTAAACCAGAACGAAACAATTCTTATTCATGCCGGTGCAAGTGGTGTAGGTACTGCTGCAATTCAATTAGCACGGGAGATTGGAGCAGATGTTATGATCACAGCTGGTTCAGATAAAAAAATTAATTACTGTACGCAACTGGGTGCCAACCTTGCCATTAACTATAAATCTTCCAATTTCGACGAGCAGGTGCTCAAGGAGACCGCCGGAAATGGAGTTGATCTGATCCTGGATTTTGTGGGTGAATCCCACTGGGACCAAAACATGACCGTTCTGGCACCAGACGGACGCATGGTTATTCTGGCCACCATGGGAGGTTCATTAATCCCCAATTTCGATCTGAGATTGTTTATGAGGAAGCGGCTTACCCTAAGTGGTTCTACCCTAAGAAACCGTGATTTATCCTATAAAATCAGGTTAACCCGGGAATTTGCAGAATTTGCCCTGCCCCGCTTTTCCGGGAATAAACTCGTGGCAGTGGTTGACAAGGTGTTTCCGTGGGAAAAGGTTTCCGAAGCCCACTACTATATGGAAGAAAACAGGAATATTGGAAAGATTGTTTTAGCTGTTTTTTAGTTGTTCCTTGTCTTTCAAAAATGGCGCTTGAATTTACCGGATCTCAAGTGTATTTTTTTGTTTACTAACAATCGTAAAACTGGAGGATAAATATGCCCGCAAAAATGACAATTCCCACCTCAGGTACACCTATCGAACTGAAAAATGACCAATTGGTAATTCCTGATAATCCGATTATTCCCTTCATTGAAGGTGACGGGATCGGCCCGGATATCTGGCGTGCCGCTCAGATGGTTTTTGATTCAGCGGTGAGCAAAGCCTACGGAGGAAAGAAAAAAATCGCCTGGATGGAAATCTATGCCGGCGAGAAAGCAAAGGAACATTATGATGAATGGCTTCCTGAAGAAACCGTAGAAGCAATCCGCAAATATTATATCGCCATTAAAGGTCCGTTAACCACACCGGTGGGCGGTGGTTTCAGGAGTTTGAATGTGACGCTACGTCAGGTTTTAAACCTATACGCCTGTATCCGCCCGGTGAAATATTACCAGGGAGTACCGAGTCCCGTAAAAAATCCGGAGAAAATGAATGTTATCGTTTTCCGGGAAAACACCGAAGATGTCTACTCGGGAATCGAATGGGCCATGGGCAGTCCGGAAGCTCTAAAAGTGATTCAATTCCTCAATGGTGAATTCAAAGCCCGGATTCCTCAGGATGCGGGTATTGGAATAAAACCCATCAGTAAAACCGCCTCTCAGAACCTCATCCGGAAAGCTATTGAGTATTTGCTTCAGAGTAACCGCTCCTCCCTCACTCTGGTTCATAAAGGAAATATTATGAAATATACTGAAGGCGCTTTTAAAGAATGGGGATATGAACTTGCCAGTGAGTCCTATGCGGGAAAATTCATCAACGAGAATGAATTATGGGACAAATACCAGGGAAAAGTACCACAGGGTAAGAGGGTGATCAAGGACCGCATCGCGGATAATATGCTGCAGCAAATTTTGACCCGTACCGATGAATATGAGGTGATTGCTACACCCAACCTGAATGGAGACTATCTGAGTGACGCCTGTGCAGCCCAGGTAGGCGGTCTGGGAATGGCTCCCGGTGCTAATATTGGGGATTATCACGGGCTTTTTGAAGCAACTCACGGAACAGCGCCAAAATATGCCGGACAGGATAAGGTGAATCCTTCTTCAGTCATCCTCTCCGGGATGCTTATGTTGCAATATCTTCAATGGCAAGAAGCCGCAGATCTCATTGAGACTTCGATTGAAAAAACAATCATGAAAAAACAGGTAACATATGACCTGGCTCGTCAATTAGAGGGAGATGTCAAACCTCTGAAGACATCGGAATTCGGGCAAGCCATTGTGGATAATTTTTAAAAAGACATAAATTAAATAAAGTTCATTGGAGAGGAGATTAATTAGAAGGGAAATATGATTGAACGATCCCCGGGAGAAGGTAAAGAAGGTCTTCGGCGAAAACAGAGTGATCCTTATGTCGCGCTGGCCCCTATCTACGAGCACGTCATGCGACATGTCAATTATCGGCAATGGGCTCATTATATAGATAACGTGATTAAAAAGCTTGACATAAAACCTAATAAGGTTCTGGATATCGGCTGTGGCACCGGTAACTTTATCCATGAAATGAGTCTGCTCGGGTACCAGACAGAAGGATGTGATCCCTCCGGAGAAATGCTTCAAATTGCCCGGACTAACAATCCGGGAACATTTTTCCGGAAAGATGAGCTCCCACGATTATCTGAAATCGCTGAAAATTCATTCCAACTGGTTACCTGTATGTATGACACCATGAATTATCTGACGTCGCTCAATACCTTCGCAGAAGCTTTAAACCGTATTTACCAACTCCTGCAACCCGGGGGGTACTTTATTTTCGATGTGGTCAGTGAAAAATTTTGTCAAATGTATTTTCACCATGCCCTAGAGGAAGAAGTGGTCAATGAAAATTACGCCTATTCCCGAAAATCAGTCTTCAAAAAAGCCACCTCTCAACAATATAACCATTTTACAATTTACACCCCGCAGGGAATTTTTGAAGAAGAACATGTTCAGAAAATATACTCTTATGCACGGATAAAAAACATGATCAACCTGAAGACGCCTTTTCATTTTGAAGTTGCCTATGAAGATTTTTCATTTTATGATGCCGAAAAAAATAGTGATCGGATACATTTTATCCTAAAGAGACCACTGGCATGATTGAATTTTTTAACGTATCCATAACGAGACAGAATCATCAGCTTCTGAAAAAGATCACCCTAAAAATTCACAAAGGTGAATTTATCTATCTCATTGGGAAGACGGGTGCAGGAAAAACAACACTATTACGCCTGATTTACCTTGATCTATTTCCTTCTCAAGGAAACGTTATTGTTGACAAATATAGTTCCTCCAATATTCGAAAAAACCAAATTCCGTATCTACGCAGAAAGGTTGGAGTCGTATTTCAGGATTTCAAATTGCTTCCGGACAGAAATGTGTATGATAATATTGCTTTCGCTTTACAGGTGATTGGAGCAAAGAGAAGGGAGATTCGGATTCGCGTACTGAGTGTTTTAACTCAGGTCGGTTTAAATCATAAGCGCTATCATATGCCGGAATTGCTATCGGGCGGAGAAATGCAACGGGTAGCAATTGCCCGGGCTTTGGTGAATGAACCCTTTATTCTATTGGCAGATGAACCTACCGGTAATTTAGATCCGGATGCCTCCCGGGACATTCTGGAATTGCTGGAACGAATAAATAAAAGCGGAACAGCTGTCTGTATGGCGACCCATAACTATGATCTGATTCGATTCGCCCCTCATCGTACAGTTGTCCTGGATGATGGGGAAATTCAGCAGGAACTTGATTCAGATAATCTTCATAAAATTCCACAGGTAGAATGAAACTATTCTTTTTTTTAAAAGAAGGATTTATTGGACTCAGGCGGGCGAGACTCTCGGCGGCTATCGCGATTATTTCTCTTTTTTTAGCATTAACCCTTATCGGGATATTTGTACTTACCGGACTGAATATAAAAGATGTAATTTTTCAGTTTTACCGGCAGATTGAAATTGAAGCCTTCCTGCAGCCTGACTTAAGTACCCAAAAATTAAACCGCTTGAAACAGGAAATTCAAAGATACCCGCAGATCGGTGAAATTATTTATGTCTCCCGCGAAGAAGCACTGGAAGAATTTCAACAAATATTCGGGGAGGATCTCCAGAACGTATTATCTGAAAACCCTCTTCCGGCATCATTTCGAATCATACTGGGTTCAGATTATTCAAATCCCGGTACAGTGGAGCAGCTCGCGAAAGAACTCAATACATTGGATGGAATTCAGGAAATTATTTATCAGAAGGAGATCATCCGTTTTCTTCACAAATATCTACGCCTGGGTCTGGTAATCATATTTATTTTTGCTATGGTGCTTCTCATTATCATTACAATTTTGGTATTTAACACCATCCGGCTTACCATTCATGCCCGTCGTAATATCATTCAAATTATGAAATTGGTGGGTGCTACTAATTATTTTATAAAAGGTCCCTTTATTGCGGAAGGTTTACTCCAAGGGGTACTTGGGGGATTACTCAGCGCGGCATTTCTCTGGGGGCTGGGCGAAATTATCCGCGGGGCCATTTTTCCGGAATTATTGATGACCCATTATATATACATCACATTGATCATCATGGGAATGATTCTGGGTCTGATCGGCAGTTATGTTTCGGTTAATAAATATCTGACCTGAATATTTCATCACGCAAAGATGCTCGATACTCGTCTCTCGTCACTCGTTTCTCGTTCATTCATTTGAGAGTAAGTAACGATTATCCAGATGCGAGTAGCGAGCAACGAGTACCTAGTAACGAGTATCGTTTTTAAGATTTTTTGTGTACGATTTGTTATATCAACCAGATTAAGTGAATAATATAACTAAACCTAAAAAGAACTCGACTCCCAACTCACCTATCTTCATTAAAAAATGTTCTAACCGAATATATTAAAAGTTCTCTGAGTCTGCTTAACAACAGCCGTTACCGTAAATTCCACCACCATGGTAAAGGTCATATTTCCTGTTCCGCTTGGAGTTAGGGATCCTTCTGCTTTCACGCCAATGAACAAACTGGGATCAACTCCCGGATTCAATTGTAAGTCATCTAAGAAATCCTTCCATACTCGGTTCAGCAGCGCAACACCATCGACTGTTAATGGATCAACATAAGTTATACCTTCATTAACAGTTAAATCGAAATTATCAATCGTCATAATATGTACAAAGTCAAGGGTATCATAAGCGATATCACATGTTCCATCTGCCACTACATCGGGTACAGTGGGATCATAGATTGTATAGGCTGCCCCTTCCAATCTGATCCTGTCGATATCATCCCAGCTTAAACCGACTTTATTCAGCTCATTTTGCAGATCCTTAAATAGAGTATCGGTAGTAACAACAAGACTATCAGAAAATGAACCCCCGCTGGCCTCAATAAGGAATTTAGCGTTGAGTGTGAGAGGTATAGGATAGTATACTACAACATCTTTACAGCTTATAAATAATAAAATACCAATGAGTAATATAACTGCTATTGATTTTTTCATTTTTCAGCTCCTTAATCTGTTATATTCCAATACTAATTCCTGTATTGATTACATGGTGATTGCCAATGTTGTAATCCACATTCCAGTGAAAGAGTCCGAAACTTAATCCTGCACCTAAAGTGATCCGGAACTTATTTTCACCCTTAAAATCAAGGCTAACATCTTCCACTGTAGAACCGGATTCAAACGTATATTCGACTTTGGCATCAGTCGATTCATACGCCAGTCCCCCATAAATATTCGTAATTGTAAAAGATTTCCCTACTTCAACATGAATGGCAGACACATTACTATTCACAATATCACTGATTTCAAAGGTATGAAAAAAAACACCTACCGCAATATCGACCGGGGACATTGGGAAATATTGGCTGATACTGTGGCGGCCACCAATTCCAAACAGGGAGACATCTCCCAGATCTTCATTCACCCTGGCCTTAAAAAAACGCAGACTTGCTTCCGTTCCGAATATACTGCCAACAGTCAGGGTTGGTACACCAAGCAGGAATGATTTTGTATCATACCCACCCGGGAAGATATATTCAGCTCCACTGGGTGAGGTAACAACAGCTCCCCGGGGATTACCAGTAACCGTAGGGGCTTCAAAATTCTGCACCGGGACAAAATATCCAGTGGTAGTCGCGGTAAAAGTATTTTGACTGGATGGGATGATCGCTACCATGGCATTCAATGCAATATTAAAATGGAATCCCATCTTGGGGACATTAGCACTGCGGTATAAACCGGAATTTAAATTAGAACCGAATGCAGTGATGAGGGGTTTTAGATATCCCTCGGCATTGACTCCCGCATACCGTTCTACAAGATCATCAATTTGACTATATGCGTTATAAGAAACACTCAACAAGAAGATGAGCATAAGCAGCAAGCAAGATTTTCTTTTTCTATACATAGAGGGCCTCCTTCTTTAAATTATAGGTACAGACCATTTGGTTCTAATTTTACATAACAAAATATGCTCCTCCAAGAATTTTTGTTGCCTTGATCGTGTTTATGATATATTAACCTTAAAATGTATCTTAGGACTGTGACGACAGTCAATTCTTACAAAAAAAATTGAATCGGTATATTTTCATCGGAATAGAGTAAAAATCCCCGGAACTACCGGTTTACAGCGATTTTCTATTAAACCAGGTTTTACTAAATTGTTTTTTTCTGTCGGCAATTCATCTTTGCCATTAATACAGGAAAATCAATATCTGTAAGGGAGATTACTTCTTCTTTTATATGAATACGTAAAATCTAATAGCAAAGTTAGAGAACCGGAAGACCATGAAAAAAATTTTAGCCATTATTTTCGCAGTGCTGTGGCTATATCAATCTCTGGCTGCACAAATTGCGGTTGGAGATAGTGCCATGAACTTTACCTTGCCGGATTTCAGCGGTCAACCGATAAACTTACAGCAGTATTCAGGTGATATAATCCTGCTAAATTTTTTTGCTACCTGGTGTCCACCATGTCAGGTCGAAGCCCCACAGCTGGAGGACTCAATCTGGCAGGTTTATCAGAATGACGGTGTCACTGTTTTGGGTGTGGATTTCCGGGAATCTGCAACCACTGTAAGTCAATTCATGCAACAAAATCAACTCAGCTATCCGGTAGTACTGGATATCAGTGGTTCGGTATTTTCCGCACACGGCTTTACTATTTTACCTTCCAACGTTCTGATAGGACGAAATGGAAAGGTGGTTTGGGTTGAAGAGGGTTTTGATATCCCCCGTTTTGTACGACTTGTGGATAGTCTGGTCAATGCAAGCTCAATCGATCCACCTCCTGCCGGGAACCTGATCGCAGGTACGTTCAAATTACATAGTATCTATCCGAATCCTTTTAATAACACCACAAATGTTCTTATTGAAATTTTTGAGGCCGGGGCTGTAACAGTGAAAATATACGATATCACAGGCCGGGAATTTTTTACACAAACGCTCTATCTCAACAATGGAGAACATCTCCTGCCGCTTTCACTTCCTTCCCGGGCCAGTGGTTTATATTTTCTCTCGATTCAGGGCGGAAACCAAACCAAGATGAGCAAGTTAGTATATCAGAAATAGAGGTTATCAATTATGCGTCAGTTAGCTTTAGTTTTATCGATCATGGTTTCTACTTTATGTTTCGCTCAGGATGAAATTATCCAGCAGGGTGTTTATAATCCCAACTTCTTCGCAGAGCTATTGGATGTTGAAATTTTAGATGCCAATGTTGTCTATATCCTGGGCGTGGGAGGTTTTGTCTTCATCGATATTTCAAATATAAATCAACCATCGCTGATAGGCAGGTATGACCCCGGAAGCATCTATATCCGATTTTATAACGGAATTGCAAAAGGAAATCTGGCAGCGGGTGCAGCCAGATTTGATGGTTTATATATTATAAATATTAGCTCATTATCACAACCGACACTCTATAAACAGTATAATCCGCCAGATCACTCTTATGAAAGCGTGGACATCCAATCTGATTATGCCTATGCAGCTGTACATGAAAAGGGTGTGGAAGTTCTCAGATTAGTTGATCCTACTTTCCCGGTGAGTGTCACTATGCTTACTAACCTGGAGAACGCCTGGGATGTCTTTATCGATTCCACAAACCTCTATGTTGCTGACGGGCGGGGAGGCTTGAAGATTTACTCTATCATAGATCCTGCGAATCCTCAATTTACCAGCTCAATTCAGACATCCGGTCAGGCTAAAGAAGTGGTTGTGGAGAACAATATCGCATATGTTGCTCTCGGTGCGGGAGGCATTGATATTATTAATGTTACCGATCTGCAAAATCCACAGTTGCTGTCAAATTTTTTTACCAGATTTGGTATTGTGAATCATCTTGCGGTGAATAATAATTATCTCTTCGCAGCCACCTGGGAATTGGTGATGGCAATAGATATTACCAATCCGCAAAATCCCGTGTTGGTTGCAACAGAAGATACGCCGGTGCGCGCCATGGGATTAGCCGAGCTAGGCGGTAATCTTTACGTGTCCGATTGGTCTCGCCTTAGAACTTATTCTTTCACTAACCAGAATGTACCGGACATTCATATCAAGCCAAATGTTTTCGATTTCGGATATCAAGGTTCTCAGGTTCCTGTCAGCAAAGAATTTCAAATACACAATTTGGGAGAAACCAACCTGCTTGTGTCCAATATAGGAGTCAATGATCCTCAATTCACAGCTTCACCTTATCCTTTGGATATTGGGCCAGGAACTTTCCAAACAACGACGGTAACCTATACACCTTCCAGTCCCGGCGGTACCAGTCAACTCCTTACCTTTGAGACCAACGATCCGGATGAAGGTAACAAACAAATTTCCATTTTCGGTGGGCAGTCAGGTTTAGCACCCGGCAGTCCGGCACCAAATTTTACTCTCCTCGATCTGAATGGAGTTAGCCATTCCCTGACCGATTACCTTGGAAAAACAGTCTTACTGGCATTTTTTGCCTCCTGGTGACCGGTATGTGGTCCGGAGTTATCGGACATAGAAAGTACCTTCTGGCAATCTTATGATACTACCCAGGTAAAAGTATTTGGAATAAGTGTGGGGGAATCAAACCAGACTGCAATCAGGTTCGCGCGTAGCTTTGGCTTAACCTTTCCGGTCTTACTCGATGGATCCGGATTTGTATATAGCTCTTATTCGATAAACGGAATCAGCCCCTATCCCAGAGATTGTATCATTGATCCGCAGGGAGTCGTTCGGTATTTACACTCGGAATATGATCCATTTACCATGAGGCAGACCATTGATGATATATTGCTGACCTCGCTTCCTCATGATGATTTTGTCCCTAAATCTTTGCATCTGGGGATTTATCCCAATCCAACCAATTCATCCATGAAAATCGAGTTTCCCATTAAAGGCTTGAAATATTATACGATTTCTCTCTATGATATTACCGGGAGATTAGTGAGCCATCAATATTATAATAATAATGCCGGGGAAGATAAAAAGGTTCATATCCTGAATTTGCATCAGGAATCAAGTGGTATCTATATCCTGACCGTTGAATCTGACCAATGGCTAATATCCCGTAAAATTACACTTGTCCGTTAGGAACTGAAATCATCAGCACAATAAGGAACGTTGTTATTTGCGCTTCGGATCCCCACGTTGCTTTAGTATTTCACTCATAATAATCCCCGCCGCAACGGAAACATTAAGAGATTCAGTCTTTCCCTGCTGGGGTATGCGGAACACCTCATCACTTCTCTTCAGGAGCAACGGGCGGACTCCTTTTCCCTCGCTTCCGATGATGATAGCTTGTGGTCTTTTAAAATCCATTTCCCACAGAGATTTTTGTGCATGGGATGAGCTGGCGTAAATCCACAAACCACACTGTTGAAGATATTCAGCGGCGCGAGCCAAATTAGTTACCTTGCACATATCGAGATGGAAAACAGCGCCAGCTGATGCCTTTACAACCTGGTCAGTAACCGGGGTACTATCTTTCAGACAAAAAATAATCCCGTCCACTCCAAGGACTTCCGCCGAGCGAATGAGTGCACCAAAATTCTGGGGGTCGGTAAGTCTGTCTGCCAGAATCAAATTTGGATCTCTGCCGGATTTCTGGATTTTCTCAACCAAATTTTCCAACCCGATATAGCTAATCGCAGGCAACAGAGCAACAATTCCCTGATGGTTTTTCCCTCCGCTCAGATGATCTAACTTTTTCCGGTCAGCCTGGACTATCACTATTTTCCGGGAACGGGCAATGCTGAATATCTTATCAATGGCGAGTCTTCGCTGACCTGCCAGGATATAGATCTTTTCCAAAGGCTCTTTTGCCTGAAGGGCTTCTAAAAGCGGATTTACACCAAAGATGAGGGGCATATATTCGGATCAGAATTTTATAACCAAAATAATATCATTCCACCTATATGGCCAAGACGATAAATAAAAAAGTGGACAAACTTAGTCCGGCCTGTCCACTATAAATCTTTAGTTAACATGAACGATTTA
>CBDUVK010000074.1:0-10637 GCA_965370645.1 uncultured bacterium | reverse complement strand
CTGCTTATCTTGAATAAAAGTTAAAAAATATCCAGTGGTATATTCTCCAGATACTCAACCAGACGTTGCATAAATCGACCACCCAATTCACCATCTATCAGGCGATGATCATATGACATGGAAATATATAACATGGAGCGGATACTTATGGCATCACCCTCCGGACTTTCAATCACCACCGGACGTTTTTTGATAGCCCCAATCCCCATGATCGCTACATTGGGTTGATTGATGATCGGTAATCCGATTATATTGCCAAAAATACCATAATTAGTTACGGAAAAGGTCGATCCTTCAATATCCTGGTAATTTAATTTATTATTCCTCGCACGAATCACCAAATCATTGACTGATCTGGCTAAACCGGTAAAACTTTTTTCTTCCGCATTTTTAACCACCGGTACAATCAGTCCGCGAGGAGCTGCTACTGCAATTCCCAGATTAATATCTTTCTTCTGGATAATTTTATCTTCCTGGAGCGATGCATTGACACCAGGAAAATCAAGCAGTGATTTTACAACAGCATACAGAATAAAGGGGGTGACCGTAAGCTTGAAACCTTCCTGCTGTTGAAATTCTTGACGTCGAGAATTCAGAATACCCATCACCAAACTCATATCACATTCAGATACGGAATAAACATGGGCAGAGGTATCGAGGCTGAATCTCATGTGTTCCGCAATTTTCTTCCGGATATTATCCAAAGGAATAACTGTAATCCGCTCCCCGGTTGGTAAAGGTTCTGCCGTCTTTATCCCTCCCTCTTTGATGTAATTCAGAATATCTTTTTTTGTCAGCCGATTAGCATGTCCGCTTCCCGGAATTTTTTCTAATTCTGAGACAGAGATACCCTCTTTCCGGGCAATATTCTTTACCAGAGGTGAATAAAAACGGGCCGCTTTTGACTCTTTGGCTGTGGGTATGGTTTCAGTTTTTTCCGTTGTTTCGACCGGAAACCGGTCGACTACAGCTTCTTTTCTTACGCTTTCTTTTCCGGTACCTCCAATGCGGGCAATGACAGTGCCCACTTCAACTGTTTCGTTCTCTTTGACCAGGATTCCCTCTAAAATACCACTCACCGGAGAAGGGATCTCCGAATCAACCTTATCGGTTGAAATCTCTAAAAGTGTTTCATCTTTATTAACCTGATCACCGGGTTGTTTCCACCACTTGAGAACAGTACCTTCGGTTAAACTTTCCCCCATTTTAGGCATAGTTACCTCAGTGGATGTCCCGGTTCCGGGCACTTTGACAGATTTCTTCTCTTCTTTGGCAGGTTTTTTATCTTTTCCCGCTTGCTGTTCTTTCTCCGGAGGCGCTTGGTCAACAGAAGTTTCTGGCAGATCCTTTGCATCGGTCTCCAATTGAGCGAGTACTCCCTCAATTGCCACTGTTTCCTGTTCCTGGGCAACGATTTTTACCAGTATACCATCTACTGGACTGGGAATTTCAGAATCAACTTTGTCAGTAGAAACTTCCAGCAAAGTTTCATCCTTTTTGATAGCTTCCCCCTCCTTTTTCCACCATTTTAGCACGGTGCCTTCGGTTAAACTTTCTCCTAATTTGGGCATCTTTATATCGATTTTCATTCTATCTCCGTCAATTAATTGACGTTTCTGGCATTTATTTCACTGTATTCTTAATATTGAATTAATTTTTCCAAAGCTTCTGCTATCCGGGCGGGTGAAGGAAGAACAAAATTCTCAAGTTCCGAATTATACGGAATATGAGAATCGTGTGCTGCCACCCGCTCTACAGGGCCATCCAGATATTCAAATCCTCCCGATACTATTCTGGCAGAAATCTCCGCCCCAAAACCTGCAGTAAAATTATCTTCATGCACAATCAGTACCTTACCTGTTTTCTTTACAGATTTGAGGATGGTATCCATATCAAGTGGCACCAGCGTTCGAATATCAATAATTTCCACCGAGGGTTGCAATTCTCCAAGCATACGCACCGCCTCAATGGACCGTTGAACCTGTAATCCCCAGGTTATTAAGGTTACATCAGCACCCTTTTGAACAACATCTGCATATCCAAGCGGGAGAATATAATTTTTATCCGGTTCAGGCCGCGCTGCAAATCCCTGCCGGTATAGTCCCTTGTGTTCACAAAATATAACCGGATCTTCACCCCTGATGGCTGCTTTTAAGAGACCTTTGGCATCAGATGCATTACTGGGATATACCACCTTTAAGCCCGGTGTATGGGCAAAAATGGATTCTGCTGATTGACTATGGTATAAACCACCGTGAATATAGCCTCCTACCGGAGTGCGTATAACTACCGGCGACTGCCAGGATCCATTTGACCGGTACAGAATTGTAGCCAGTTCATTACGGATTTGCATGAAAGCCGGCCAGATGTAATCCATGAATTGAATTTCCACAACAGGTTTAAAACCATATATTGCTAAACCGATTGCGGTTCCTACAATACTGGCTTCAGCCAGCGGAGAATTGAAAGCCCGTTCCTTTCCAAATTGATGGGTAAGGCCTTTGGTGGCAGTAAAAACCCCACCTTTGGGATCAGCAACATCCTCTCCATAGACCAGCACCCGCTCATCTTTCTCCATCTCTTCGTGAAGTGCGTGGTTGATGGCATCAACCATTACCACTCTTTCTCCCTCCTTTTTGGGCGCTGTTGGTTTATCTTTAGAGCGGTATTCGACGAAGACATGCTCCGTTGCAGTCTCAGCTGCCGGATCCGGCTGTTCCAGGGCCCAATCCGCAGCTTTATCCAGCGTTTGTTTAACTTCTTCCTGAATCCCATCAAACTCCCCAGCCGATATAATCCCATTTTCTGTGCAAGCCAATACAAATTGAAGAATTGGATCGTTGTTCCGATCCTTATCCAATTCTTCCGGTTTTCGATATTTTCGGTGATCATCGCTGGAGGAATGAGGTAACAGACGTACAACTTCACTTACAATTATTGTGGGGCCTTTCCCTGATCGGGCTCTTTTTACGGCTTTCTGAAAGGCTTGATACGATTCAAAGAAATTAATACCATCGACTTTTTCGCGGGCAAGATTTTCAAATCCTGCAGCCAGTTTATATACCGAACCACCGGCTGTCTGTTCGGATATATGAACACTAATTGCATATTTATTATCTTCGATATGAAAAATGACCGGTAATTTATCACGACTGGCCCAGTTCAGAGCTTCAAAAAATTCACCCTCACTGGTGGTACCTTCACCTGCACTCACATAGACAACTTCATCCGTAGTCGCCTTCACCGCTCCCATCGCCGTCCCGGTAGCTTGTAAAAACTGAACCCCGGTGCAGGATGATTTGGTTACGATCCTTGAATCCTTCTTTCCCCAATGGTGCGGAATCTGTCTTCCACCTGAACTGGGGTCATCCGCCTTTGCCAGGGAATGAAGAAAGACCTCTTCCACCGTCATGCCCCATCCCAGAACGAATGCCTGATCCCGATAATAACAATATGCCCAGTCAGAATTCGGCTTAAAGTTGAGTACAGCACCAACCTGTGCTGCCTCATGACCTGATCCCCCGATATGAAAATAAATTTTCCCTTGCCGGAGGAGAATAAGCTGTTTTTCATCGCTCTTCCGGCTCAGAAGCATGGTCCTATAGATATCCAATAATTCCTTTTTTGAAAATCCCTGAAATTTCGACATTCCTTATCCTCCGAAAGCCATCATACATTTTCAATACTATTTTGAAATTTTACAGAATAACACTTTTTTCCGATGCCGGTATAAAAAATATTTCCAAGATCTGGCTGTTGATATATTAAATTATCTATCTATCAAAAATTACCCGTAGCTTAACAATTTTTCAACTGATAAGAGGAACATAACGATCAGAATAAAAATATTGATTCCTCTGAATGCAACTTTATGGGCAGTCTGGATTTTACTTTTTCTAAGTAAACCAGTGGAATTCCATATCAGTACAGTTGAAGCAGTAAATAACAAAAAATAAATAATATTGGAATTGCCCAGACCGAACAGTGGCATTAGTATGATTGAAAAGGCCGTGGCGACAATCCAGATGAAGGTTAACCTTCCCAACTGCAAATCATCCAGTATTGCTGTGAGAGAGGGATAACCTGCTTTTTCATAATCCGGCCCAAAATTGAGTAACAATAACCAGAAATGGGGGATTTGCCAGATGAAAAAAAATAAAGCCAGAATTAAAGGTTGAACCTGAAAGATATTTTCAGTTACCGTTGCCCACCCAACCAGAGGAGGAAGTGCACCGATTACCGAACCTGGAATTACTGCGAGAGGCGTAATCCTTTTTAAATAGGTATATAGGCCGTTATACCACAAAACTGTAAGTAACCCCAAAACGACGGCGGTCAGATTCGTACCAACCAGTAAAATAATTGTCCCAAATACCATCAGTGAAAAAGCAATCAAGGCAGCACTGGCAGGACTCAGCATTCCTGCCGGTAAAGGCCGACCGGAAGTCCGCGGCATCAGTGCATCTTTTTCCCTTTCCTGATATTGATTCAGAGCACCGGAACCGAGTGCCAGGAAATAAATACCGGTAACAGGAATGATCAAATGTATTGAAATTGAACCACCGGCGAGGACATATCCTGTAAGGGTCGATAGGGCCACCAGAAGTGCAATTCGATATTTTCCTAATTCCAAAACCATTCTTATACGGCTCATCAAACCCCGGTTTAAAAAAATTAAAGTTCCTTTAGATACTGTATAATGGCAACTAGTTCCTGCTCGCTAATTTGTCCTCCCTGGGCCGGCATTAGAGCATTATATCCTTTGACGACTTCAAGGTTGGGTTGAAGTATGGAACGCCTCAAATATTCGTCATCAATAACGACCTCGGTTTCCTCTCCGTCGATTACTACCATTTGTTGTTTTCCAAAAATTCCCTGAAATGTGGGGCCAATCATTTTGCTACCGTCCGAGCTATGGCAGGCCATGCACCCCTTAGTCCGAATCAAATTTTTTCCGGCAAAAACCGATTTTATCACTCCTTCTTCACCCTCAACATCCACTTGAGTCAGGCTTGCCTCAACTTCTTTTTTCATTTCGGAATACCATGTCTCAAATTCAGCCCGGGGTAAAGCAACAACCTTGGTATACATATAGGAATGGCGCAGACCACAATACTCCGCACAGAGTACATCATAACTGCCCGGTTCATCAGCTTCGAACCAGAGATAAGTCTCCAATCCCGGCACCGCATCTTCTTTGATACGAAAGGCAGGAATGAAAAAACTGTGAATAACATCCTGGGATTGAAGAAGTAATTTTACAGGTTTGTTTGCCGGTACGTATAATGTATCTGTTTGTACCCCGTTTTCATACTCGAATAACCAGGACCACATGCGAGCCGTAACCGATACGGTCATGGAATTTTCCGGTACTGTTCGAATGAAATTGAATCCCTTCCAGCCAAAATAAAACATAAAAAGAACAATAATGGTCGGAACGACGGTCCAGATTATTTCCAGGGTAGTATTTCCATGGATACTTGTAGCCTTTTTATGGCGTTTTTTGTTATACTTAATGATAAAGAAAATCATTAGAAATGTGATCAAAACAAGAAAAAACAGGGAAATACCAATAATGAGCAGAAATACTGAATCAACCACCCCGGTTGTTGAAGAAGGTCCTGACATTACTCACCTCATCTAAAAGAAATATCAGTGAATGTTAAACCAATAATTATGACTAAAGTAAAAATTGTAATAAAAACCATACTTTTAAAGAGGGCTGATTCATACTTTAAATGCATAAAATAATTGAGAACCAGCGTACTTTTAAAACCTGCAATAAAAATAGCAGCAACAATTGAAAAATTTTTCAAATTTAAACCGGCAACCGTTACAGTTAAACCGGTCATTATCAATAAAGCCAGCCAAACCATGATATAGGTGCCATAACCGATTAATGGATGATCTTCATGTTTATGTTCCATACATTTCTCCTTACATCGCTATCAGATAAAAGAGTGGAAACAAAAATATCCAGATAATATCAACCAGGTGCCAGTATAATCCTGAATTTTCTAATTTTACCACATTAGATTTCATTTTTTCCTCGCTGATAACTCCTTTAACAACCAGTTGAATTCCTTTAATTTCTTCGGAGATCGGATCACTCTGCCATATTTTTTCACCTCGCAGAATACTGAGTAAAACCTTTTTACCCTGCAATTTCTCCATACTCTTATAATTTAAAGCCAAAACGGTGGATCTTTTCCGGGCAATAAATACGATTAAGAAGATCATGATCACCATACCCACAATCACATGTAATCCATGTAGTCCGGTCATCGTGTAATAAAGGCCGTAAAAAATAATTTCTCCCTGTGGATGTAGCATAAGCTCAGGAGAATTGGGATAGATCCCAAGGTGGAATTTATGACCCCACTCAAAATACTTGTTTACCAGAAAGGCAACCGCCAGCAGAAGAGTAATTACTAAAAACAGTATTGACAATTTGTTTGAATTTCTCTGTAAAGAGCCTACGGAAAGGACCATGGTTAAACTACTGGTGAGGAGTATCACCGTGTTGAACGCCCCAACAAACCGGTCCAATTGACCGGATGCATAATGGAATTCACCCGGATATTTGTTTAAATAGATAGCATAAAGCAGGAATAAACCTCCGAAGAGCAATAATTCAGTAAACAGGAATAGCCACATACCTACCCGGGCACCTACCGGATCAAAATGTTTTTCCGCAACCAAATCAGCCGCCTGGTTCATGTGTTCTCCTTTTCTATTGTGACTTCTGCATCAGCATGATAGTATGGTTCATGTTCAATGTGGGGAATTTCATGAAAATTTTCAAGTGGCGGTGGTGATGCCACGCTCCATTCCAGCGTTGTTCCTCCCCAGGGATTCATAGGTGCTTTCTCTCCCTTTCTGAATCCAATCCATAAATTTGCGAACATGATCAATATGCCGAGAACCAATACCCAGGATCCAATCGTGGCCACAAGATGGAGATCTTGAAATACAGGCAAAGAATCGTAATAACGTCTGGGCATCCCCTTGTATCCCATAATAAACATACTCATATATAGAGTATTAAAACCAATAAACAGTAATACCCAGGCCCAGTAAGACACTTTTTTATTGTACATTCTACCAAACATTTTTGGACCCCAGTAATGCAGAGCGGCAAAAAATATAAATCCGGTTCCCCCAAACATCACATAGTGAAAATGTGCGACTACAAAATAGGTATCATGAAGATGAATATCTGTCGCTAAGGAACCTAATACCAGACCCGTTAATCCTCCGATCGAAAATAAGAATATAAATGACATACCATAAAGGAAAGGAGGTTGAATATCTATGGAACCTTTATACAAGGTTGCCAACCAGTTAAATACCTTGATGGCGCTGGGAATAGCAACAAGGAAAGTCAGAAAGGAGAACGCCATGCGCGAAGTATCGCTGATTCCGCTGGTGAACATGTGATGTCCCCACACCAGGTAACCCACAAATGCAATTGCCATACTTGAAAAAGCAATTGCTTTATAGCCGAAGATTGTCCGCCTGGTAAAGGTGGGAATTATTTCGGTAAGGATTCCCATAGCGGGTAAGATCATGATATATACTGCCGGATGGGAATAGATCCAGAACAGATGTTGATAGAGTACCGGATCCCCTCCTTTTACAGGATCGAAAACACCGATGCCCAGTAAACGCTCTACAATGACCAGTGCTACCGTAATACTCAATATTGGGGTTGCTAAAATTTGAATCCATCCGGTGGCGTAGAGTGACCAGCAAAACAGGGGCATTTTAAAGAAACTCATACCGGGAGCGCGCATCCGGTGCATGGTGGTAATGAAATTTAGTCCGGTGAGAATTGACGAAAAACCCAAGATAAATGCTGCAAAAACCGCCAGCGTAACATTAGTGGTGGTGCGAATACTATATGGCGCATAGAAAGTCCATCCTGTGTCAGCGGGACCAGGTCCGGTAAAGAGAGATAAAAGTGCAAACACCGCACCGACCAAATACAGCCAATAGGAAAGGAGATTGAGTCTGGGGAATGCTACATCTTTTGCACCAATTTGGATTGGCAAGAAGAAATTCCCGAATGCGGCGGGGATACCCGGAATGACGAAGAAAAAGATCATTAATACACCATGCAGGGTAAATAAGGCATTATAAGTATGAGCACTCATCAGGGTTTCCCCGGGTGAGATCAATTCCAACCTCATGAATATCCCGATAAAAACCGCCACCAGGAAAAACGTCAGCATACTCATAAGATACATGATGCTGATGCGTTTATGATCGGTGGAAAACAACCATGAAAAAATACCCCTCCGTCCACCTGTTTCCTCATAAAAATTCTTCTCTACTGGCGCACTTTCAGCATTACTACTCACCATTACTGACCTCCCTTTTTCCTCTTTGACTTTGCTTTTTTATAGTTAGAAAGGCAATAAATACAACCAGCAATACCAGAAAAGCAGTGCCTCCAACTTTGGTGAAATTAAATACATATTTTTTGCCCGCAGGATCAAAACTGAAACAATATAAAAGTACTTTAGTAATTGTTGGACCTGTTCGACCTTCCGATGCCTCGGTAATGGCCATTTTAAGATCAAATGGCTGAAATTCGATCCCCCTCAAATAGCGGCTTATCTTGCCATCTGCCCCCAAAACGATCAATGCACCGGCGTGAATGAAATCCCGTCCCTCCTTCTTATATCTGAATCCAACAGCTTCAGTAAATTTATCTATGGATATGCTATCTCCAGTTAACCACCGCCAGTGTTCTTCGGGAAATGGACCCCTGCGGAAGGCCTTCAAATAATTACGTTTTTTTTCGGCGGCCAATTCTGGCGTATCTGTTGGATCAAAACTGATCGTAACAGCCTGGTAATCTACACCCGGTTTCATATCCATCCGATCCAATACATCCACAACACCACTCAGAAGCGGACTGCATATCCCGGGACAGTTAAAATAAACCAGTGACACAACCGTTGGTTTAATGATGAGCTGATTGAGTACTAAAGAATCGCCATTTTCATCGACAAACAACAGATCGAGTGGCGCATATTCTCCAAGATGTTCAATTATACCAATTTCCTGTTTTGGCGTACTCAAATTTTCTTGAAGGTTTGGAATAACGGGCTTATAAATCAGAAGGATTAAAAATGATATGGTCGATATAGTCATCAGATTACGCATGCTAATACCTACATTAACTTTAATTAATTAGTTCTTTTGATGTTGCTTAAGTACCAATGATACGCATTGGTATAGTTAATTGACATTCGAGGATTTATAATTCGGACAATTTAATCTCAAATCTAAACCATTCAAAGGGACATTTCGCAAAACACAGCGGGCTGTTTCGGGAATTTCCGATCCCTTCTGATTATAATATTCGCAGGATAAACATGTTTTGACTTCCTGCAGCAATTTTGCCTCACTCAGAGATGTCACAAAATTCAACAGAAATTTTAGTACCTTTTTTCGTTCCATCTCAGTGAACTGTTCCAGATGCTCATTTATCGGATCAATCCAATGCTTCAGGTTATGGGTTATGTTCTGCCCCGACTTGGTCAAAACTAATAGATTTTTGCGCTTATCCTTCCTGGATTGCATACGATGAATTAGTTTTTTTAGTTCTAAAGTTTTTACTGCATCACTTACGGTTGCCGGGGTAAGGCTAAATTCCCGGGCAATTTGCGTTACAGTGCTGTATCTTCCGGGATGGGAGGCAATATAAAGTAAGAACTGTATCTGGATGGGACTCAAATTCTCTTTTTTGGCATGTTCCCACAATAAGGAACGGAATACCTGGGAAATTCTCTCCAGAGCTACGATGATCATTTTGTCAACATGAACTATTGATAAGTGACTGAATTCCATTTTTTCCATGACTATCCTGCAATATGTGCAAAAATAAAATTAGGAATCCTAATTAAAGAAAACAACTGATATTGAAATTTTTAAGGAGTGAAGAAGAATAATTTGAGACAAAAATAATCCGTGCATACCTCTGCATACACGGATTATATTGGGGCGCTGATTTGTTTAAACTTATCCTTCTTTCTGTAATTCCACATCCAGCTTGATATTCACATCATCACTCACAACCAGTCCACCCGTATCCAGACTCTTGCTCCAGCTAATACCATAATCCTGACGATCGACGGTTAATGATGCTTCAACACCCATCTTGGTATTTCCCCAGGGATCCTGAACAGGTCCCAAAATCCTAAATGGCAGTTCAATTTCTTTTGAGACACCACGCATGGTCAGAGTCCCTTTGGCAACATAATCATTGCCCTTTTTCATAATACTGGAACTTACAAAAGTGATTTCCGGATACTTTGCCGCGTCAAAAAAATCCGCACTGCGCAGATGCTCATCCCTTTTCTCATCATCCGTATTGATGCTTGCGGTCTTAATAGTCACCTTGATGCTGGACTTATTCAGATCATTGGCGTCAAATATAAAGTCAATCATGTAATCGTTAAATTTACCCGGAACGGTAGTGATAACCATATGCTTCACCGTGAAGCCAATATTAGTGTGAGCCTTATCCGCCACATATTTATCCGCTGCCTGCACACCGGCAATTATAAAAACAACTAATACCGCAGTATAGATAAAACGACCGATATTCATTTTAATTCCTCCTT
>CBDUVK010000073.1:0-10736 GCA_965370645.1 uncultured bacterium | reverse complement strand
GCACAAATTCAGTAACTATCATAATTACTATTAGTTACAAGGTGAGAAATGTTAACTTATGATTTAAATCCGAGAATCTCTAAACAATCGGAAGAGATATGACCTTTGACAGATTTAGTCACTGTTCGTACAGAATCCTTTTTGTTTCCACGCATACTCACACATAATTGTTGTGCTTCCACAATAACTAAAACGCCTTTGGGATTTAAAAATTCCACAATGGTATCTGCAATCTGGCGGGTAAGTCTCTCCTGGATTTGCAGACGCCGGGCAAAAATATCAACCAACCCGGTTAAAGAAGAAAAACCTGTGACTTTATTTAACTGAGGAATATAAGCGATATGGACTTTTCCAAAGAAAGGTAAAAGATGGTGCTCGCACATCGAATAAAAGGGGATATCACGTATAACAATTAAATCATCGCTAACTTCTTCAGAAAAACCGGCAGCCAGATGGGGTTTCTGTTGGATTCCCTGCAATACTTCCTGGTACATTTCAGCAACTCGTCTTGGTGTTTCCTTCAATCCCTCGCGGGATAGATCCTCTCCGATACCCTCTAGAACCAGTCGAATTCCTTCATTTATTTTATGCAGATCCATCCTTACCTCCATAGAGAAAAAAAGCCAGGCGATGATGCCTGGCTTTCACTTCGAGATTATTATCAATCCGTCGGTTTATTTTTTAAATCTGATGAAAGAACGGTTTCTTCTTTTTTACGAGTTTTTGCGGCTGTTTTTTTACCATTGGTTTTTGGTTTTTTTCCATCCGATTCTTCCGGAGAAGTTGCCCCATCATCCTGAACATCTTCCACTTTATCTGCAGTCTTTTTCTTTGCTTTCGGTCGCTTCTTGGATTTAGCTTGAGCAACTTTTTTCGGTAACTCTTTTCCGGCGAGAATCAGATCAATCTCATTTCCATCCAATATTTCCCGCTCCAGGAGCGCATCAGCCAATTTATGAAGTTTATCAATATTTTCAGAGAGCAACTCCCCAACCGTCTTTTCTGCCTTGGTAATTATACTCCACACCTCTTTGTCTATCTCTTGAGCCGTATTTTCACTATAATCCCGGTGTTGGGCAATTTCCCGGCCCAGGAAGATCTCTTCTTCCTTTTTACCAAAAGTGATGGGGCCTAATTTTTCACTCATTCCCCATTCACAAACCATTTTTCGAGCGAGATCAGTCGCACGCTCTATATCGTCCGCAGCACCCGTCGATAGTTGATTCAATACTAATATTTCTGCTGCTCTGCCAGCAAGCATGTGGCATAAATTAATTTCAATATATTCTTTGGACCAATTGTGACGTTCATCGATGGGCAGGTAGGAGGTTATCCCCAATGCTCTCCCTCGCGGGATAATTGTCACTTTATGAACCGGATCTGAGCCAGGGATTAATTTCATACTTAATGCGTGTCCACTCTCATGATAGGCGGTACTCCGTTTCTCGGTTTCACTTATAATTAGGCTTTTTCTTTCCATTCCCATCATGATCTTATCTTTAGCCATCTCAAAATCTTCCATAACGACAAAGTCCCGATCCCGCCGTGCAGCTGCCAGAGCCGCCTCATTAACCAAATTTGCTAAATCAGCTCCTGATAATCCGGGAGTACCCCTGGCCAAAATTGATAGATCAACATCTTTCCCGAGTGGTACTTTTTTAGTATGCACCTTAAAAATGCCTTCCCTTCCCCGGACATCCGGCCGATCCACTACAATCTGGCGATCAAAGCGCCCCGGGCGAAGCAGCGCTGCATCCAGCACATCAGGACGGTTGGTAGCGGCGAGAAGAATCACCCCTTCTTTGGTATCAAATCCGTCCATCTCCACCAGCAGCGCATTGAGCGTTTGCTCTCTCTCATCGTGTCCACCCCCGAGACCTGCACCCCGCTGCCGGCCTACCGCATCCATCTCGTCAATAAAAATAATACAGGGGGCATGTTTTCTTCCATTCTCGAATAAATCCCGAACTCTGCTGGCTCCCACACCTACAAACATTTCAACAAAATCGGCACCACTCATACTGAAAAAAGGAACACCTGCCTCCCCTGCCACGGCCCTGGCCAGCAAGGTTTTACCGGTTCCCGGGGGACCAAGTAAGAGAGCACCCTTTGGAATTTTGCCCCCCAATCTATTAAACTTCGCCGGATTTTTCAGAAATTCTATAATCTCTTGTAGCTCTTCTTTGGCTTCATCACAACCCGCAACATCATCAAAAGTCTCTTTGGTTTCACTCTCCATCATCATCTTGGCTTTACTTTTACCGAATGAGAAAATGTTTTTGCCCCCGGTTCCGCCGCCTTGCATCCTTCGCGCCAGAAAAACCCAGAATCCTATCAGTAGAATCCATGGAAGCATATTACCAAGAATCAATAACCATTCATTCGAGGGCTGCACAAATTCAATACTCAGCCCTTTCTCCTGCCAGGCTTCTACCATTTTCTCATCAACAAAAGGTAAAATTGTCTTGAATTTTCTATATTCGATTGTCTTTCCATTGGGCAGTACATCCTGGAAGGATTTGTTGAGTATACCACGAAATTCGTTCTCCTTTATCACTACCTCTCCATGAGAGACCATATTATTCTCCAGAAAGTAGAGATATTTGGAGTAAGAGACACTTCTCTGCTGACCCCGGTTCGTTTGAAAAACCTGGGTCAGCAGAATGATAGCCATAATAATGATAACCCAGATAATGATTGTTTTTGATCCCCGTTTCCATTGGAAATCATTGTTATCCCTCTTTGGTCTTCCCGGACGGTTATCATTCGGATTATTTTTTCTATTTTTATTCATAAGCTATGTCATTTTCCTCAATAAAAATTACGTTTCAATAATTTGATAAATCGAATTTAAATTTCGTTTTTTCTGTGCCAAGTCCAATCCATATCCTATGACAAACTTGTTTTCTATCTCGAAACCTACATAGTCCACCGTCAATGGAACAACAGCGCAGTCTTTCTTCACTAATAATGATACAAATTTTACACTTGTGGGTTTCATACTTTCAATTCTTTTTTTCAAATAGCTGACGGATAAACCTGAGTCAACGATATCCTCCACAACAATGATATCACGTCCATGTAAATCCGCACTGAAATCTTTAATCATGGTGATGGCACCGGAAGAAACACGTTTGTCCCCGTAACTTGATATCTTAATGAAATCAATCTCACATTCAATACTCAGCTTGCGAATTAGATCGGACATAAACAAAATGGCGCCGTTGAGAACACCCACGAAAATTGGGACTTTGCCTTTGAAATCTTTAGAGATTTCGGCTGCCAGTTCTCCAATTCTTTTCTGAATTTTTTGATGAGTGATAAGAGGCTCAAATTTCAAATCATCAATTTTTATGATCTTCGATTTCATGATTCTACTTTTCAATTTTAAGACAGTAAATTTTCTTGGTCCCGGGTTGGATTCGATAATCATGAGAGATTTGATGACCTAAAATAGCAACAATTTCTCCCTGATTAAGAAGTACAGATATCCGATGTTTCTCCGGTTGACCCACTCTTCTATTGGTTAAAAAATCACTCACAGATTTCATAAATTCTGAACCTAACGGTCGGAAACACTCACCCTTTTTCCATGGTCTCAAAAGTAACGGAAACTTTAATTGTTCACCGGCAATATATTCAATCGTTCTATCATCAGAAAACTTCACATCATCAAGAAGGCATTCCGTAAAAGAAATTTTGATGTGACTTGACGGCAAAAGATACGATTTACCGGGCTCAATAAAAATCGCCTCCGGTACGGGTAATTCCTCTTGAACATGAAAGTTAACACTATTCTTTCGCTTTACACAATAGACTTCACTGATCCAATAGAATTTGCTTCCAATCCGTCCTTTTTTAACCCAGTAGGAAAAATCCTGGTATTGGCTGAAATTAATCTGGTATTGCTTTTGACCAAGTCTATTTAAAATCAATCCAATCACATGCAGTTGTATCCAAGAAAAGTAGAGTTTAAAAAAAGCTAATCCAACCGTTATTTCATTTTGGGAAACAACATTCACATATTGCGGGAACAGGACATCAACTTGTTCCTGGATATAAGTATCCCATTCTTCTGATATTTCAGAAAGTTGAGCCAAATGTTTATTGGACTGCGGATTATACTCAGCTTTGAGAAGCGGAATCAGCTCCTGGCGAATCTTATTTCTGGGAATTGATAGATCAGTATTTGATTCATCGGTACGGAATTCTATGCCATTATCGGCTGCATATTTTTCAATATCTTCCCGGCTGGCCCAGAGAAGGGGGCGAATCCAGCGTTCCTTTTTAATTCGAATGGAAGCCAGTCCCTGTAAACCACTACCGCCGAGAATCCGCATTAACACCGTCTCAACTTGATCATCTCGCTGATGAGCGGTGGCAATTTTATTAAAACCGTGGGAGTCGGCAATGCTATTGAATAGTTCTTCACGTAAGAGATGACCGGCTTCCTCCAGAGAAAGCTTCCTTTCCCGCGCGTACGATTTAACAGCTCTTTTTAGAACAAAGATCGGTACCTGCAAGTCATTGCACACCTTTTCAACCAAGGCTTGATCTTTTTTTGCGGATGCGGAACGCAGCTGATGGTTCAGGTGAACAGCTCCCAGCGTAATCTCGAATCTCCTTCGCCATTGATATAAAAGCTGCAACAGAACCATGGAATCGACACCACCGCTGACAGCAACCAGAACGTGATCCCCCGGGGACAACAATTCTTTTCGCACTACATACTCTGCGAACTGATTTTTAATGTGGCTTTTCATAATGGGGAAGGCTATAAAAAAGTGTAGCGGCGCAGGGATTCGAACCCCGGACACTCGGATTATGATTCCGATGCTCTAACCAACTGAGCTACGCCGCCATACCTGAAAAAAAACTGCCCCGAACAGTCAGGACAGTAAACTTAGTAGCGGGGGCAGGATTTGAACCTGCGACCTTCGGGTTATGAGCCCGACGAGCTACCAAACTGCTCCACCCCGCGATATTAAGCCTTCAAATATAAAAAGTTTTTGAGGTTTATCAAAGTTTTTTTCATTTTATATTTTGCGGCTTTCTGCAGATAATACGGAATTAACTAATTTAAAAAATTCCTGCTGAGGTTGGATTTCCATCTCAATTCTCAAATAGTATAAAGGAAAATTCAATTGTTCCAGGTAAGACACTAGCTTGACCGCATCTTTTTGAGTTGTCAATAGCAGATCTGCTTCACTTTCCCTGGCGTTTTTTTCAATTTCCAGGAGATCTGATAATCGATAACGGAAGTGATCCCTGAAAAACTTTTGAAAGCAAATCTCACCCCCTAATTGGCGGACCATATTTGTAAATCGTTGCGGATTGGCAATGCCACAAAAGGTAGCCACCTTCAGACCTTCTAAATCCGTTAAGGATAACCGTTCCTCGGTATTTAAAGGACATATTTCCCTGGGTATTATAGCAGAACTAAATACCGGGATATTCACTCTCTTATCTAATTCCTTTTGAAAGGACTGATTGAATTCCGGATCATTAGCCTGTTGACTAATAACCAGTAGATCTGCCCTACCGAGAGATGATTTAACATCGCGAAAATCGCTGAGAGGAAAAAGTAATGGCCCTCCCGACCAGCGTGAAGGATCAAGCATTACAATATTTAAATCTCTGGAAATTTTGCGATGTTGAAATCCATCATCCAGCAATAAGACAGAACCTGGCCACTTTTCAAGAGCAATTTTCGCAGATTTACATCGCTCTGCATCGATGGCAAGCTTTACCCCGGGTAAATTTTGTAACAGCTGAAACGGCTCATCACCGATAAGATCAGGATTAACATTGATTGAATTTTCGGAATCCACCAGCACCGTATCTCTTGAAGAACGTCGGTAACCCCTCGACAGAATCACAATTTGCTTTTTTCTTTCAGACAAATATGTTGCCAGAAATTCCACCATCGGAGTCTTGCCAGTACCACCGATTTGCAAATTTCCGACACTAATCACAGTTGCCGGGACCGAACAACTCTTAAACCATTTCCAGTCATAAAATTTATTACGCAGGAAAATGAGAAAGGTATATACCGCAATAAAGGGGCTGAGGATTAAAAAAATACATCTCAGTGCGGTAGACATTTTTCGGCCTCCTGGTCTAAAGCGTCCGTTATACCCGAAAGTTTTTCAGCATAAGATTCCAGGTTAGCATTCTTTGGAACATAGAGTGGTTTATGGTACACAAGAGCACATTTCGCGAATGGGAAAATAAGAAAAAGACGATCCCAGCTCTTAATTCGCCTATATCGATTGGCAGCCACCGCTAATGGTATAATGGGTGCTCCTGTTTCTGCAGCCAGCCGAATGATTCCCATTTTCGCCTGTCGCCGCGGTCCCAGGGGACCATCAGGGGTAAATGCAACTTCGAAACGTTTTCTCTCTAAATTTAATTTTATCAATTTATAAGCCTGGTCTCCACCACGAGTACTGGAACCCCGAATAGAGGGATACCCAAATACCTTGAGAATTGTGGCTATTATCTCTCCATCGAAATGTTGGCTCACCAGAACATATACACCCTGTTTCTCATGTATGAGCAGAGGCAGAATCATATATTCATGCCAGAAGGAATACAGAATATTTTCACCATCCTTCCTGCATGATTCAACATAGTGACGATTACGGATTTGCACAGAAAGGGTATTTCGATACAAAATCAACAATGGTCTTGCCACTATCTTTGCCAGAAAAAGGATAAATTTTTCCTTCAGCTTTTTAAGCATCCACTGGTTTCCCTACTCTATGGAAAATTCAAATTCAGGTAATTGAGAGGTTGGTTGTTTATGATTACTCAAATCAGATTTCGAATCTAGTCACTCGTTTCAATAATCTCTTTAATAATGTTTCCCTCGTCCATAATCATGACCCGGGCTTTATGTCGGGCAAATTCTTCTTCAGCGAGATAACATTAGGCGACGATAATGATCTGATCGCCGATTGACCCCAGTCGGGCTGCGGCGCCATTTAGTCCGAACTGCTTGCTTCCCCTTTTTCCTTTAATGGCGTAGGTTTCAAATCGCTGACCATTATTGATATTAAACACATGGATTCTTTCATTAGGGAGGATTCCGGATTTTTCTAAAATCTCCTCATCTATCGTCAGGGAACCACTGTAATGCAGGTTTGACTGGGTGATGGTAGCCTGATGGATTTTTGCTTTTAAAAATTCCCTGAACATGTCACAATTCCCATTAACAATTACTATTGATTCTTAATAACGCGAATGATCCTTATATGATCATCCGACGATTTCTGTCGCAAACTTCTATCGTAAAAATAAACAATAAGATAACTTCCGAAAAGGCCCGTCAACGCGCCGATAATGCCCCTATATGATTCTGATATTACCGAGAGCAGTGATAGATCGCGAAAAAGATAATAACCCAGAATAAGCATTAAAATAGGAAAGAAAAATATTAAAAATGCTGACTTAATCGCAAATTCCGGAAGTATTTCCAATTCAACCTGTTCTCCCGGTTTTAGAGTAAGCTGTTGCCGGATTTGTAAAATATGACGCCTTTCTTTGTCCACAAAACAAGCGGAGCACCCTTCGCATGAAATTCCTGAGTGCATTTCCAGCTCAACCTGTTGGCCGTCATTTTTTAGCACTATTCCGCGTTCTATCATAAAATTGAATCAATTATAAATTTACAATTTTCGGAAATTTAACTGTTATACCCTCCCCATGCAAGCAGGTTCATGGAATATTAAACCTCCTCAAATTGGGACTACATTTTACCCGGGAACTTGATACAAGATTTCAGGTTAATCTTGTTTTAAAGTGAATGGATATCTATATTTTTAATCTGAAGGTATATCCCATGAAATCACAAATTTTTATCATCATTCTTCTGGTTATTCAATTTGCCTGGTCCCAACCGGGAGAACGTGGTGGTTCCCGGGACAGACGGAGCTTGATACCCCACGGCGCAATTCGTCTTCGCCCCTACCCTGTTATAGCCAGTACAAGTGAGTACAAAGTATATTTACTGGCAGAGATTATCTATGATGTCATGCAGTTTACCCTGGAAAATGATATCTACCATGCAGCGATAGAAACAGAGTTCATTTTTAAAGAAGAAGATTCAAAAGAAGTATTTTCAAAAATATGGGAATCCCGGTGCCAGTTGCCGGATTATGAAACAACAAATCGGCGTAACCAATTCTTTCTAATCTATGATTCTCTAATGTTACCCCCGGGAAAGTACAAAATTACCTTCCGATACCAGGATCTCAAAGGAAAGCAAAAGAGTACCATGGATTTAAATTTCCAGTTACCTGAAATAGGCAACATTTACGCAGCATTACCTCTATTTCTTAATGCTGATACAGAAAATGAATTACCAATCCTGGGAAATATCCCACAACCACTGGCTACCTTAACGCATGTACCCTTAAATAAGTCTCTTCAGATATATCTCCAGACCTATATACCGGGAAATTCACAGGCTAAGGCGAAAATTACAATTTCCCCAAAGGATAATAGCAGCGAACTTTATAGCATCGATACCCTTTTACAAAGTGTAAACAACCGGATATCGCTCATTTTGGATCCCCCGATTCTGCAATGGAGAGAGGGTAGTTACATTTTTAAATTGAATATTAAAACTGAAAATGATTCATTGATCCAGCAGAGTCCTTTCGATATTATCTGGTTTTTCAAACCACGCAGTTTAACCTCCCTGGAATACGCAGTACGACCATTGGAAATGATTCTGCCTAAGGATGAGTACAAGAAATTAAATTCCGGAGGGAAGTCAGAGCGCAAAGAGAAATTCAATACGTTTTGGGAAGAAAAAGATCCAACACCGGAAACTGCATTTAACGAACTTATGTACGAATTTTATACCCGCGTAGATAGTGTTGATAGGATTTATGGGACAAAGAATCGCACCTATGGGTGGCGCACTGATCCGGGAAAAATTATCATAATGTATGGTGACCCCAATGAAGTTGATGATCAGAGTTTGAATCCCATCCAACCTTATCTGAGATGGACTTATTTCATGCCCGATAGAATTCTCATCTTTACTTTCGAGGCCATTGAGGGGAGAAAAAAATATCGCCTTGTTAACGAGGAGGAAAAATCCAGACAATGAACGATAAAAAAGTAAAAATAGGTGTGGTGGGAGTGGGTCATCTGGGACGGTGGCACGTTCAACAACTTAAGAATATTTCTACTGCCCAGCTGGTGGGATTTTATGATGCGGACCCTGAACGATCCGGTGCCATAGAAAAAGAATTTCAAACCAAAGCGTTCAACAATTTTGAAGACCTCTTATTAAAAGTCGATGCCTTGAGTATTGTTACGCCAACAACCACACATTTTGATTATGCATCCCGGGCATTGCGAGCTAAAAAACATATTTTTGTAGAAAAACCGATCACAGAAACGGTGGCTGAGGGCCAGCAGTTGGTTGATCTTGCGGAAGGGAATAACCTCAAATTACAGGTCGGTCACATAGAACGCTTCAATCCGGCTATTCTGGCACTGGATGAGATGGAACTTAATCCTTTATTTATCGAATCGCACCGGATGTCTAATTTTAATCCTCGCGGAACAGATGTGGCGGTTGTTCTTGATTTAATGATTCATGATATCGATCTTATTCTGAGTTTTATTAACAGTCCTGTCAAAAACATTGATGCCAGTGGGGTTTCTATTATTTCGGAGAAGGAAGATATCGCAAACTGCCGGATCAATTTTGAAAATGGTGCTGTCGCCAATGTTACCGCCAGCAGAATATCCACCCGTAAAATGCGAAAGATGCGTTTTTTTCAGCCCAGCGCCTATATTTCTGTGGATTTTCTGGAAGGTACGAGTGAAATATACCAGCTCACTCCTCCTGGTGTAAGTCCAAAGAAGGGGGATTTAGCCATTTCGTTTGGTAAGCTCGGAGAAGGCAAAAATGCACGGGACATTAGATATACCCGACTTGAAAAAAAGGATATCAATCCTCTGTATCATGAACTGAATCTATTCATCGACACCATTAAGCAAGACAAAACACCCGTGGTGGATGGAAAGCAGGGCGTGAGGGCCTTACAAGTGGCAAAGGCTATCATGCAGAGTATTGAGGAACATGCCGCTACTGTAAATAAGAATCGGGGATCGGATCATGGATATTAGAAACCTGTTTTTTAAATTCAGGGGTTTTACCCCGGTGCCTCTGGTGATTGTTGTTTTAATTTTTGCTAAACCAACTATCACCTCACTACTTTGGGGTATTGCTATCATGATAGTAGGTGAAATGATAAGAATTTGGGGAGTTGCTTATGCTGGAGGTGCAACCCGGACGCGGGATGTTGGTGCACCTTTCCTTGTCACAGCTGGCCCTTTCTCACGTGTTCGTAATCCTTTATATCTTGGAAATATACTTATGTATTCCGGAGCAGCTCTTACGGCCAATATCTGGCTACCGTGGCTGGTATTCGCAGCATGGTTTTTTTTCGGGATCCAATATCATCTGATCGTGGATCTGGAGGAGGAAAAACTGGCGGAGCTTTTTGGGGATCAATACCTAAAATATAAAGCACAGGTTCCCCGTTTTATTCCCAGTATTCAACCCCTGAAAGATCAAACTGACACTCAGCCCAACTATGCAATGGCGCTGAGATCTGAAAAGAGTACTTTTATGAGCTTTGCTACCATCCTCATTTTAATGATTGGTAAAATGGTCCTTTTTCCAGCTTGAGGGTCGTTATAGAAATTAA
>CBDUVK010000072.1:0-11176 GCA_965370645.1 uncultured bacterium | reverse complement strand
CTGGTGGCTTACCTTACTTCGAATCTTAGATCTTCTAACGAGAGACAAGAAACGAGTACCCAGTAACTTATGCTTTTTCTTAGCGACTTGGCGTGAAATTTTATGAATTAATCAAACTAAATAAAGGATTTGAATAATGAAAGGCTGGGTAAAAATTGTATTATTGACCCTTGTCATCCTAATCTGCTTTATTGTTTTTTATTATATCACATTTTTCAGAATGTTTGAAGGACCTCCACCGATCTCCAAAGGCAGCTATCTTAAATTGAATATGTATGGAGAGGTACCGGAACGTAATAATACGGATAGTTTTTCACGGTTTTTTACCGGTGAAATTCCTGCCCTGGATGGACTATTGCACTGCATCCGTAAAGCGAAGGTTGACCCCAATATTAAAGGCATCATTATCAGACCCATGGGTTTGGCAACCGGGTGGGCGCGGATCGAAGAGATAAAAAATGCAATTCGCGACTTTAAAACCTCGGATAAACCCGTTTATGCCTACCTTGAAATCGGTGCAAACCGGGAATATTATCTGGCCCTGGAGGCTGACATGGTTTTTGGTGCTCCAGAAGGAATACTGTTGGTTACCGGGTTGTTGGGAAGAAACTATTATGTTAAAGAATTACTTGATAAAATTGGAATTGAGGCAGATTATATCGCTCATGGTAAATATAAAAGCGCTCCGGAAATGTTTACAGAATATAATATTACTCCAGCCCATCGAGAGGAACTTAATTCACTCTTGGATGATTATTACGAACGTTATCTGGCTGATATAAGCGTTTCCAGAAATCTGGATATAAGAGAGGTTGAGGCACTCATTGATCATGGTATATATTCTTTACAGGATGCCTATCAGGAAGGACTTATTGATACTTTAATGTACTATCATCAATTTGAGGATTATCTTGAAAATTTGCATGAGAAATCGCCACGATTTGTCTCTTATGACAGATATCGGGAAATCTCATTTGATAAACTGGGAGTAGATATCCAGGGTACTGTTGCTCTCATTTATTGCATCGGTGACATTGTCTCCGGTTTCGGAGGTTCCGGAGCTGAAGAAGGTTTGATGATTGCAGAGGGGATGGCTGATATTATCAGGAAAGCAGCAGATGATGAAGAGAGCGAAGCAATTGTTCTGCGTATTAACAGCCCCGGTGGATCAGGAATAGCATCAGACATCATCTGGAATGCCGTGGTGGAGGCTAAAATGCAGAAACCGGTTATTGTATCCATGTCGGACCTGGCAGCCTCTGGTGGCTATTATATTGCCATGTCAGCCGATTCCATTGTAGCCCAGGCAAGTTCTATAGTGGGAAGTATCGGTGTCTATTCCGGCAAATTTGCGATGAAAGAATTATACCGGAAACTAGGCATTAGGAAAATTGAGATTCCGAGAGGAAAAAATTCCAGTCTATTTTCTGAATTGAATAAATTTAGCGCGCAACAAAGGAAAATAATTGAACAGCAGACCGCAGAGTATTACAAAAGATTTGTTGAGAAGGCAGCCAATGGCAGAAACATTTCCTATGAAGAGATGGAGAAAATAGCACAGGGTAGGGTATGGACAGGAGTTCAAGGCGTAGAAAATGGCCTTGTCGATAAAATTGGAGGTCTTGATGATGCCTTTCAAATAGCCAAGAAAATGATGGGTGTTCCCTTAGATAGTTATGTAAGGCTTAAGGTATATCCGCAGAAGCGTTCTTTCCTGGACCGATTTTTTTCGATGGGTTTTAAATCTAATATTTCTGAACTGTTGGAACTGGTACCCGCATCTCTTCAATCTTATATTTTAGGTTTTTTCTATTTTCAGGATTATGAACCACTGTATTTAATGACCTTTTTTCCCGAAATAAACTAAAATGCAGATGATCTGACAATATGTTTTCTCAAAATATCATTGATAATAAAAGAATCTGGACTTATTCCAATCTGTTGAGTATTTCACGACTAATTTTGGGGGTCTTTCTGTATTATTTTATTGTGACCAGACATTCTTATCTGGCCATCTTATTAGCCCTGCTGGCCGTTATCACCGACTATGCAGACGGTTATGTGGCCAGAAAACGTGGGGAGACCAGTGAACTGGGTAAGATTTTGGATCCGGTTGCTGATAAAGTCACAGTCGCTCTAGGTGCGATAGGGCTATACCAAGCCTACGATTTACCCTTATGGATTGTTATTTTGATCACCGGCAGGGATGCCCTTATCCTCATCGGCTCTATTTTCCTAGTAGATAAGGTAAGAGGCATCGTAGCTTCTGAGATGCCGGGAAAGATTGCAGTGACAATCATCTCCTTACTTCTTATAGCCTATTTATTTGAATGGAATCCCATCAAGATACCTTTATTATTAATTACACTTGCAGCATTAATTTTTTCATCCATTTTTTATCTGATCAAGTTTATTAAAATTTTAAAAACCTCCTAAATTAAATAAGAATTTTGTCTATTGAACAGAACATAAAACACAGCTTAGATCACATCCGCCTCAAATGTGATATTTCCCCCGCCATTGGGCTCATTCTGGGATCGGGTCTGGGTGACTTTGCTGATTCTCTGAGCGATAGGGTAACAATAACTACCTCGGAAATTCCCCATTATCCAGTTTCCACTGTGTCAGGCCATCGGGGTAATCTGGTATTCGGGTATGTCAAAAAAATCCCAATTTTAGCTGTTCAGGGACGAACTCACTATTATGAAGGTTATGATATATCTGAAGTCGCTTATGTAGTTCGGCTCATGGCGAATTTGGGAGTTCAATTATTGTTTGTAACAAATGCTGCCGGCGGAGTGAATCCTTCTTTTCAACCCGGTGACCTGATGTTAATCCGAGATCATATCAATTTTCTATTCAGAAATCCTCTTATTGGAAAGGTGATTGGCAGTGAAAGCCGATGGACCGATATGTTCAATGCATATGACAGTAATTATTCTGAGAAAATTGAAGAGATTGCTCTGGAATTGAACACCCCACTCAAAAATGGCGTTCTATTTTCCTCCACAGGACCTACTTATGAAACGAAAGCTGAAATAAATGTGGCCCGGCAACTCGGAGCAGATGCGGTAAGCATGTCCACTGTTCCTGAAGTATTAGTTGCCAGAGCGAATAATATCAAGATCATCGGAATCTCCTGTATTACAAATATGGCAACCGGTATTAGTGGCTCAAAACTTTCTCACGACGAGGTTACCGAAATTGCCAGCCAGGTTAAATTAAAATTTCAACAATTGTTGGCCAAAAGTATTGAAGTTCTGGGAGAAATGTTTTTAGACGCTCCCTAAAATTACACTGTACTCCGGTAGGTTTATTTCAAGATTGCCGCCAGTATAATACCTAATATCAGCCATAGCGGTATGGAAAAGAGTAATGCCCACATAAGACCCTGAACGGTTTTTAATCTCTCTTTCAAGGATCTTTTTTCAAAAGCCCTCTCAATTCTCAATTTTACATCTTCCATATGGAAGGGCTTGGTAATATAATCGTAAGCGCCTTTTTTGATTGCATCAACTGCCGTTTCAATAGAGGGGTAACCGGTAATCATCAGAAATATAACATCCTTATCAATCTCTCGAATTCTTTTAAGCAGTTCCAATCCGTCAATATTGGGCATAAGAAGGTCAGAGATAATCAAATCAAAATCACCCTTCTTATAATTTTTGAGAGCATCTTGCCCATCTTCAGCCGTATCCACACTATAATTCATGCTTTCCAAGTAATTTGAGAGCACTTCCCGAATATTTTCCTCATCGTCAACAACCATTACACGACCGAGTTTTTTCATAGGTTCACCTGCTGTTTTGAAGAAAAAGATACGATATCTGTTTATCTTAAGTCAAGCAGAAACTTAAGTTTGAATAATCATCGTCAAACCCATTAAAAAGCTTTAGTAAAAATATAATACACAAATTTTAAAAATAAAAATAACGGGAATAACTAAAAATTAATTTGATTTAAAAAGCAATTTAGCCTAATTTTATAAAAAAAGACTGAGGTATCCCCAATGAAAATAATTGAAAATATCATCAAAATTCTGCTTGTCTTATTACTCCTTTTTGTTCTCATCCAGAACTCGGGCCAGCGGATAGATCTTCAAATATTTACTCTTTTTTATCCTGATATAAATCTTTCAATTGTCTTATTAGTTACATTGGGATTGGGAGCTATATTGGGAGCAGTTCTGCTGAGTTTTAATTTTATTCAGGTGCGATCAGAGAATCGGAAGTTGCAGAAAAAAAATGTCCAGCTTACCAAAGAACTGGAAAATCTACGCAATATATCGATAGATGAAATCCCCGATGAGGGGGCTGGTGATGATATTGAATCTAAAGGTGTATAAAGGAGAATAATTCGATGCAGAATCCTGACATGCTTACGGAACTACTTATCGTTATTTTAGTCATCCTGGTGCTGGTAATTATTTACTATTTTACCAGAGTATTCCGTAAACCAAAGGGTGAAAAAAGTAATTACCTCTCCGCCCTGGAATATTTAGCCGAAGGTAACGATAAATGGGCGATACAGAAATTTAAAGAAGCGGTACGTGAAAATTCCGAAAATGTGGAAGCATATCTTCGTCTGGGTGACTTATTGAGAAAGAAGGGTCTAACCAGTAATGCTTTAAAAATTCATAAAGATTTAACACTTCGATCCAATCTCACAACCGAGATGAAGTCCAGAATTCAGTACAGCTTACTTCTTGACTATGAAGAGACAGGAAACTATAAAAAGGCAATCGATATTGCGAATACGTTATTAGAGAATCCAAAAACTTTTCAAAAGGAGATAGCAGTTAGAACTCTCAATCATCTGGAAAAAGAAGAAGAGTGGCAGAATGCTTATAACGCTCTGAGAAGATATTTCAAAGAACTCACACCGCAATTGAAGAAAAAAGCGGCACTTTATTTAGTGTTTGATGGTTTAAAAACACAGGGAAAAGGGGAAGGGAAAGAGGCGCGCATTAAATTTAAAGAGGCATTTAAACTGGATCCGGAATGTGTTGCTGCCTTTTATTATATCGGTAAGTCCTATTACCATGAAGAACGTACTGCAGATGCGATAAGGGAGTGGGAGAAACTGTGCGAAACTGTACCGCAGAAATCCTATTTCGTCTTTGAAGAGTTAGAAAAGGCCTGGTTTGATTTGGGTAAATTTAAGGAAGCCGAAAGATTATATAAAGAAATACTTCAGAGAGATCCCTCCAATGTTCACGCTGCCATCGCACTCTCCGAAATCTATTATAAAAAAGAGGAATATGACCGCGCCATCCAAATTCTGGAGCGTATTTCCGAGGAAAAACCGGATGATCCCAGATTGCTGGGATATAGACTACAAATTCTAACACATAAAACACAGTACAAATTGGCATCACAACTAGCACGGGATTATTTTCAAAAAAATTATCAAATGGCAGATTTTCACTTTATATGCCAAGAGTGTCAATATAAAACCGATGAACCACAATGGGTTTGCCCGCAATGCAAGAGTCTCGATTCTTTCGACGATTAATTCCGGTATTGTTAATTATAGCCTGTTCTGTTCAGGCGCAAGGCCACCGGATATATGATCTATATACCTCCAATCAATATGCAGAAATTGAAAAAATGTTGAATGAGGGCAAGATCTATGAGCAGGATTGGAAACAATTTTGCCAAATCCTGTTTATTGAAGATTTAGATACTGCTCTGAAAGAATATATTTCACTTTACAATTCAAGCACGGATCAACAACTGAATAAACTGGTAATTGATAGAGTATCGCAATATTATTATGCAAAAGGATTATACGATTCCGCAGAAAGAATATTACATGATGAAGAATTCCGAAGAAAACTCTTTTCAATGAGCATTGAAAAGATATCATTCGGAGTCCAATTGGGTGCATTTTCAACTCATGAAAATGCAGTTAAAGGAAAAGATAAATATTCAGGAAAAATAGACGATATTAAAATTATTAAAAAAAGCAGCGGCGGGAAGATACTTTTTGTGGTTGTTGCCGGTCAGTTCGATAACAGGCAAAAGGCAGAACAATATTTGCATAGACTGACGAAAGAATATGGATATAAAGGAATAGTTATTCAATTTTGAAAAGGAACCGAATATGAATCTGGACATATTGAAACAGATCCCATTGTTCTCAGAATTAAACGACCGGGACCTCGATAGGATTATTTATTTAGCGAGCAGACAGAAATATCATAAAGATAATATGATTCTTATTGAGGAAGAAATAGGTTCAACTATGTTTATTATCCTCTCGGGGAGGGTAAAAATTTCCCGCATTAGTGATGATGGCAGGGAAGTCATCTTATCCATTTTAAGCGATGGTGATTTTTTTGGCGAAATGTCCCTGCTGGATGGTCATACAAGATCAGCCAATGTGACGGCTACGGAAGGATCGGAGTTATTGGTCATTCGCCGTGAACAGTTCCTACAGATGTTAAAGGATTTTCCCCAAATCGCAATTAATCTTCTTAAAGAATTGGCTCAACGTATTCGTAAAAGTGATGAACATATAAAATCACTTTCATTACAGGATGCTACAGGCAGGGTTGCAACCACGCTTTTAAGAATTGCAGAAGATTCAGGTATGTTTCGTAAGGGACAGGTGGAAATATCTGAACTCCCGCTTCAGCAGGATTTGGCGAATATGGCGGGAACCAGCCGTGAGACAATCTCCCGAGTTATCAAATCTCTCACTGAAGATGGATTTCTTAAAAAACAGAGTGGTAAAATTATTATTTTAGATTATGAGAGATTTAGATTAAGATTTGCCAGATAATAACCGCACTCAATTTATAAATGATGAAAATTCTTATCGTCGGAGAAGATCGGGAATCTTCTGATTTTTTACGAGATGCCCTAAGACTTCTTGACCTGGAAATTCACCTCTTATCACTGGAGCTGCTCCAAAAGAATGCATTAGAAGATTTGGACGTTGATCTTCTCATCTTAAATTTGACTGAGATAAATCCTGAAAATAAAGACGGACTTTCAGAAATTCTCAAAAATTTAAAAAACCTGGAATTACCGGTTATTTCCTTTATAAATCAATCACACTCCCTTTTACGCTCACGACTTCTTCATTCTGGTATATTACAGGTTCTTGATTTGCCTTATTCGCACACTGAAGTCCGTTCGATTATTGAAAAAATCTTAGTCAGACCAGATAAGGAAAAGATATCTGGTAATTTTTCTGCGGTTAATATAAAAACTAAATCAAACGAGGATTTTTTAAGGGAATTAACAGACACACTCTCACAACCTCAAACAAATCTGGATGAGGCTGTGGAGCTGGTGTTGAACTATTTCGCACAATCCAAGAATTTTACCCACATTTTTTTCTTCGAAATTATCAATCCGGCAGAAGCAATATTAAAAAAATATATTTCACCGATATGGTTAGAAATGAATGTAAAAATTACATTATCTAACCTGTTAAGCAGCTCAGTAGAAAAAAATGACCTCCATGTTTTTGAGAATTTAAATCCCCAGGATGCGAATCATGTTTATCTCAAATCGATATTCAGCATAAGCCCGAAATCCATTATTATTTGTCCGATATTTTTGAGTCGTGCCATAAAATTATTCATACTATTTATCCAGGAAGCGGAGTACACTTTTACTCAAAATGAAAAAGATTTAATCAAGTCAGTGAAGCAACTGTTCGAACTGCGATTTCATAAAGAACCTGTCCTGGCAAAATATAAAAAAGATAAAAAGAGTCATGTGAGTGAATATTCTTCAAAATTTTTCCAAAGTATTATTGATCAACTCAATTTTGGTATCATTATATTCAACAAAGATTTGCATATTAAATTTATCAATAAGGAAGGTAAAAGACTTCTAAATTTAGATGACTCTTCCCAAAATTATAAGAAAATTAGAGATGTTCTGGGAGACCAGAATACCCAGGTAATTGTGACCTCAATGAATTTAGCCAGCAGTGCATTTCAACGGCCTGAAATTGAAATCGCCACGCGTGATAACCAGCGGGTGTTGATTGGTTTTACACTGACTGAATTTACAGATCCTCTGCAGGAAGATGGATTCATATTGTCGTTAAAGGACATTACTTATACAAAAGAGTTACAGGAAGAGATCATGCGCATGGACCGATTGGCTTCCTTGGGAGTCATGGCCAGCGGAATTGCACATGAAATCCGTAATCCGCTTGCTGGCATCAAAGCCATAGCGCAAACATTTGAAGATGAGCTTGTGAAGACAGATCCAAAGAATGAGTATGTCCGGAGAATCATTAAACAGGTTAATCGGCTGGATGACTTACTGAAATCTCTGTTTTCGTATGCCAAACCCCAAAAACCCAATCGACAGTTCCATCATGTCAATGAGATTATGCAAGATGTACTCTCACTGTTGAAGCAGAATTTACAAAATCAAAATATTAAACTGGTTCAATCATATGACAAAGATTTGCCTCAAATATTTGTTGATAATTCACAAATACAACAGGTTTTATTTAATTTAATTTTAAATAGTATTGAAGCGATTGAAACCGATGGAGAAATAACAGTCTTGATTACAGAAGTTGATCCAACAAATGATTTTTTTCAAAGAAAACCATTTTATAAAAAAATTATGGGAAACAGATATATTGTTGTCAAAATCAGTGATAATGGAAGTGGCATCACTCCTGAAAACCTGCAACAAATTTTCAATCCGTTTTTTACGACTAAAAACTTCGGTACCGGCTTAGGTTTGTCTATTGTTTATCAAATTGTCCAGGAAAATTATGGAATTATTTATTATGAAAGTGAGGTAGAACAGGGAACCCAATGTTTTCTATTTCTACCCGCGTTTGAACCTTCAAAAAAAATTGAATCTTAGAAAATGTTCTCTTTGACTTACTCTACACCGCTCATATGTAATCCCATTCTCTATGCCATCCAGGAAGATCAAATTGACAATCCATTTCAACTCAAACTGATGCCTGAAACTCATATCTTAAAGGGGCTCAAAGACGGTTCACTGGAAATGGGATTTCTCTCACCTCTATCTTATGCTCATAACCAGGGAGAATTCCAAATTGTCAGTGATTTTGTTGTGCAAAGCCCGCAAACGGGTAAGAACGCCTTAATTTTCTTTAAGGATTCCATAAATAATATAAGTCGGATATACTACAGGAAGGACAAATTTACAGGTGATTTTGATCGTTTTATTGCACAATGGGTTCTGCATGAAATCTTCGAAATTGACGCTGAATGGAAGGCTATTGAGCAACTTTCCCTGAATAAACAAACCCTTGAAGACTACGAAGTGATCTTTGTATATGGCGAAGATGCCTTCGAGTTTTATCGTGATTTTGACAATTACATTGATCTCACCGAAGAATGGACCTTAAATACCCGCTTACCTCTTGTACACCAGCTTCTCTGTGTATCGAAATCTTTTAATGATAAGAGCGCTCTGGATAAGCTACATCTCTCCCGGGAATTGGGTTTGAAAAATTTGATGAAAATTTCCAAGTCATATGCAGAGCAACACTCCCAAAACTGGGATATCTATTTTGAGATTTTAAATGAAACCTACCGGTATTTACCTGATAACCAAGTTTGGAAAGCCCTGGAGCAACTCTTATCTTCAATGTTCTTTGGAAATGTGGTAGATTACCTTCCCAAAATAAAAATTTATCAGGAAATCTAAACTGATTGTAAAAAATCTGCACATTTTTTCCCAAGGTCAAGAAAACGATATAGATAAGTTTTGAAATTAATTATATTTATCAGGCTATTCGGATGGTTTTTTGTCATCTAAGGTTTGGCAATGTTTTTGCAGTGATGATTAGAACCAGAGGAGCTAAATATGAAATTAAAGAATGTCTTGAATAACGTGATTATAAAGTGCGTTGGGTTCATTTTAATAGGAAGCGGAATTCTTTTTGCGAATGGGACCAACAGTTTCAGTTTTCTGAAAATGAACATTGGAAGTCGTGCCCAGGGAATGGGAAATGCTTTTACAGCGATGGCTGCAGATTTGAACAGCATCTATTATAATCCGGCAGGTATTGGTTTTTCATACCGTCCCAGCCTGATGTTTTTTCATGGTCAGCTTTATGAAGATTTAGCCGTTGAAAATTTTAGTAGTATATATCCCTTTAAAAATAGCATTACTTTGAGTTTTGGACTGAGTTATCTCCATCTTCCCGCTTTGAAGAAATATGATATCAATCCACTTACTGGTGAATTCATAGATATGGGCGCGGAATTCCAGGTATATGATTTTGTTCCGCAAATAGGTATAAGTTATCGTTTCAAAAATGAGTTGGCAGTAGGTGTACAGGTAAAATATCTGCAAGAAAGAATTGATAATGTTACAGCATCCGGTTTTGCTTTTGATGTGGGTATTCTTTATAAAGTACCTGTTGATTTTCTAAGTGTTGGCGCGTCAATCCAAAATTTAGGTCCGGATCTTAAATATGAAACTGTTAAAGAAAGTATTCCGCTTACCTACCGGCTTGGTATCGCTTATCAAATACCCCAATATATGATCACCTTTTCATTTGATGGGGTAAAAACTGTTAAAGAAGACTGGAATTTCCATCCTGGAATGGAAGTTGAATTCCTTCAAAGTTTTGCCCTAAGAGCTGGATACCAGTTTCAGCAGGATGTAGGGGGAGGATATAATGTAGGTGCAGGGTTTAACTTTTTAAATAATTATGGCATAAATTATGTCTTTTCCCCCTATGGTATTCTAGGATCTACCCATAAAGCGGAAATTAGTGTTCACTTCGGAGGTCACACTCAAAAAGGTGCGCAGGGGGGTGGAGAATACTATTCTTATTCTTATGATGAACCTGAGATAGATGCAAATAGAAATATATCATACTTCTTACCTGTTCCGGCAGGGCTCAAAGCTGATAGAGCAGCTAAAGACTTAATACTTAGCTGGGACGCGATGAATATTAAGGGTATACAATATAACGTTTATGTGCAAATTAAAGGAAAGACAGGGTTGGTAAAAGTCAATAAAAAACCGATTCTCCAAAATTCATACACATTTTCTCCCACAGTGAGTGATTTAAAACTTCGGTTTTTTGTTTGCACAATTAAAAATGAAAAAGAGAGTGAATTTTCAAAATCTCTGGATATTACTTACAAATAACTAACATTTCTCACCTTGCAACTAATTGTAATTATGATGGTTGCTGAAAT
>CBDUVK010000071.1:0-11219 GCA_965370645.1 uncultured bacterium | reverse complement strand
CCGTGGAAACGGGATTTCCACCAAATGTTGATATGGTCAGACCTGTGAAGCTATCAGCAATATCAGAGGTGGCTATGGTTACACCAATGGGAACTCCATTAGCCATACCTTTCGCACAGGTCATAATGTCCGGTTCTATGTCCCAATGTTCAATCCCGAACATTTTCTGGCCTGTTCGACCAAATCCGGTTTGTACTTCATCACAAATAAATACCCCGTCATACTTCCTGATGATAGCAACGGCAACCTGAAAATACTCTTTTGGAGGAGTGATGAAACCTCCAACGCCCTGGATCGGTTCAGCAAGAAATCCTGCAATCTTACCACTGGTGGTGGTCTGGATCAAATCCTCAATATCCCGGGCGCATTTTATGTCACAGTTTGGATATGTCAATCCAAAAGGACAGCGGTAACAATATGGATTGACTGCATGCTTAATGCCGAGGATATGGGTTCCGCCATGCCGCCAGCCAGCATGCGCTGTCAGGCTCATTGCCAACATAGAGCGTCCGCTATACCCGTGCCGCAACGCAACAATTTCCTGTTTTCCCGAAAAATGTTGCGCCATAAAAACCGCCGTTTCATCGGCTTCGGTTCCGCTATTTGTAAAAAAACTTTTCTGAAGCCTGCCGGGCGTAATGTGCGCCAGCTTCTCTGCCAGATTCACTATATTCTCGGTGGGATATAAGGTTGATGTATGCTGCAGTTTTTTTGTCTGTTCATTGATTTTAGCTGTTATTTTAGGATTACAATGCCCCACACTTACAGTAAGAATACCACCAAAAAAATCAAGATACTTCTGGCCGTTTTTCCCGAACAGGTAACACCCCTCACCCCGCTCAATGACCAGGGGTTCCTTGTAATAATTGGCAACGCAGGGAAAGAGATATTCTTTATGCTTTTGATTAGTCTGGTCAATCATGTTAATCTCCATTATATTTATTCTACCATCTATTCTTTATTTTTCAGAGCATCTTTAGGTGCCGGAATATAATGCCCAGCGCCGCCGGCAAGTTGGTCATTCCAGGTTGTGGGAATATCTCCTCTATCGGTTCGCTCTTTCCAGGTGACAACTTTTTTACTATCATCTGTGCGAACCATAGTAATACAATTTTCAACCGGACATATCAGTGCGCAAAGATTACATCCAACACAATTTTCTTCTATGATCGCAGGAATTCGATTCCCATTTGATGAATCCTGTGCAATCGCCTGGTGTGCGCCATCCTCACAGGCAATATAACACAGCTGGCATCCTATACATTTTTCTTCATTAATACTCGCGATAACTTTATAATTCAGATTTAAATGCTCCCAGGGTTTGATATTGGGAAGCGCTTTACCAACTATATCGGTAATTGATTTGAATCCTTTATCGTTCATGTATTGCTCCAGTCCGGTGGTCAGCTCGCGTATTATGCCGAATCCATAATGCATCACCGCTGTACAAACCTGCACATTTGTTGCCCCAAGTAGAAAATACTCCACTGCATCACGCCAATTTTCAATACCACCAATTCCTGAGATAGGAATGCCAACGTCAGGATCCAAGGCGCATTCCTTTACCATATTCAAGGCTATAGGTTTAATAGCGGGGCCGCAGTATCCACCGTTTGTACTTAAGCCGTCAACAACCGGGTAGGGAACAAAATTATCGATATCCACACCGATAAGACTTTGGATAGTATTGATGAGAGATATTGCATCACCCCCGCCGGCCCGGGCTGCCCTGGCCGGTTCTCTTATATCGGTAATGTTCGGTGTCAGTTTTACGATAACAGGCGTCGTGGCTGCAGCCTTAACCCAGGATGTAATCGTTTCAAGAACGTGGGGTTCCTGTCCAACAGCAGAACCCATCCCTCTTTCGCACATGCCATGCGGGCAGCCAAAATTAAGCTCAATTCCATCGCAACCTGCATTTTCCACATCCTTAACCAGTTGGATCCATTCATCGCGGCTCTGAACCATCAGAGAAGCAATAACCGGGTGATCCGGAAAATATTTTTTAACTTCTTCAATATCATACAAGTTATCTTTGAGGGGGCGATCAGTAATGAGCTCAATATTGTTAAGTCCTACCATCCGCCTGCCTTTGTAATTTATTCCTCCATAGCGGCTGGACACATTTACAATCGGGATACCGAGAGTCTTCCATACTGCTCCTCCCCAGCCGCTATCAAAGGCTTTCATTACCTGGTATCCAGAATTTGTTGGTGGTGCCGAAGCCAGCCAGAATGGATTTGGCGATTGAATGCCAGCAAGATTAACAGATAGGTCAGGCATTATGATTTCCTCCTTTTAGATAGTCCGAAAAGATATTCCTGTATACCCATCGCCGCAATTTTGCCATCTGCCGCGGCATTAACAACTTCTTTACCGCCATTTACTGCATCTCCACCGGCAAAATATTTTGGATTGCTGGTCTGGCCGTTTTTTTCATTTATAACGATCCGGCCAACATTGTCCAGTTTGAGATTATCAATTCTGCTCAGGAAATTCTGAAATTTTGATTGTCCTGTGGCTTTGATCACCATATCACATGGCTCTATAAATTCACTCCCGGAGATCACTTTTACTTTTCCAGCCACCGTTTCAGATTTTGCAAACTTAATGCCCTCGACCTTATTATCCCCAATAATCTCCAGCGGTACTACCCTGAACACACCGCTGGTACCGACACGTTTTGCCAGATCAAATTCAAACCAATAGGCAGGCATCTCCTTTATTGAGCGACGGTAGCAGAGAATAACCCTTTCTGCTCCTAATCGTGCACACTCGGATGCGGCATCCATAGCAGTATTCCCGCCGCCAAGCACAATCACCTTTTGTCCGATTTTTGTTTGGTGTTTATTCATCTTAAGGTTTTCAATAAACTCAACCGCACCAACGCAATTTTTCAGGTTTTCACCGGGAATACCTATAGCCGTGGTATCTCCCAATCCAATTCCTAAAAACACGGCATCGTACTCTGAATCTATACGTTTCAAATCACCCTGCTCCAGAATCGGTGAATTATAGTGTACATTATAGCCAAATTGATTTTCCAGGTAGTCCATCTCTTCCAGAACGTCCTCATTGGTTATTTTATAAGGTGCTACCCCATAAATTGTTAATCCTGAAGGATGCGATTTTGCTTCGAACACCTCCACCGAAAAGCCCAGTGTCCGGAGTTCGCATGCACAGGAAATTCCTGCAGGTCCAGCTCCGATTATGGCTACTTTTTTTTGGTTATCTTTAGCGATTGTAAAAAATTCTTTATCTTGCTGAATAGCATGATGGGTTGCAAAAGCCTGAAGCCGGCCTATTTCGAGCGGTCTGATTTTCTGAATAGTAAAGACGCAAGCTCCCTCACATAAAACCTCAGTTGGGCAAACCTGACCACAGATTCGTCCAAAATAATTTGATTGATAAATGGTTTTTGCGGCACCGTTAATATTTCCGGTATCTATTTGCCGGATAAAAAGTGGAATATCGATTTTTGTCGGACAGGCTATTGCGCAGGGCGCATCGTAACAAAACAGACAACGGGAACTTTCATAATACGCTTCGGTCTCGCTCATCAAAGGTTTAATCTGTTCGAAATTTTTATTAAATTCATCCTTATTTTTCGGTCGCCGGAATTCCGGCATAGTATCCTCCTTCTATATAAAGAGTTATACGATTGTAACAATTTTTTCAGGAGTAGTGGAGTGATGGAGTAATGGTATCATGGATTAAAGCCATCATAAATTTCATTATTTTCCTTTACCATTATATGATCTATCCAATCTCCTTTTTCCTTTTTTTGCTCTAAACTTTCAATTAGCCTTAATAATCCATTTTCTAATTTGTAGGCCTGCGAATCTAAAGAATTGTATTGATCTTCTGATATTTGTGTTGCTTGTCTGCAAGCATAAATGCCTGAAACGGATTCTCCAAGTGAACTGATGGCAATATTTAAAAAGTTAAGATATTCCCGGATAGAACGCCTACAATATCCCTCTGAAATATTACGATGCCCAGAATCACTTGAACTAATTTGCTGTGATGCTATCCGCTTTAATTCGAATGGTAAATTTGTAAAAACATCACATGTCTTTTTATAATAATCAATTGCTTCATTCCATACTCTAAGTTTCCGATAACCACGATTTTTATTCCTCCTAACTTCCATCATCCCATTACTCCTTTTCTCCATTACTCCATTTCTCCATTATTCCAAAATATTAATTCAACACCTATAACTTAGATTATCTATTACAGCTCAACAAGTTTCCCGTACGTTTCCGGCCGTCTATCACGGAAAAATTGCCAGACAGCCCTTACTTCCTCAATCATATCCAGATCGAATTCAGCAACCAACAGCTCATCTTTGTTTTCAGAGGCTTCAGCAATAATTTGCCCTCTTGGATTTACAAAGTAGGAAGTACCATAAAATTTCCCCAGGTTCCAGGGTTTTTCTTCACCGACCCGGTTAATACATCCCATGAAATAGCCATTGGCAACTGCATGAGCCGGTTGTTCGAGCTTCCATAAATATTGTGAGAGGCCTGCGACCGTGGCGGATGGATTATAGACTATCTCAGCACCATTTAATCCAAGGATCCTGGCACCATCGGGAAAATGACGATCATAACAAATATAAACACCTACTCTGGCATACCTTGTTTCAAAAACAGGATATCCCAGATTTCCAGGCTTAAAAAAGAATTTTTCCCAAAAACCGGATGTATGTGGTATGTGGTTTTTTCTGTATTTTCCCATATAGGTTCCATCTGCATCGATCACTGCAGCAGTATTATATAGAAATCCGGCCTGCTCTTTTTCAAATATCGGAACGACCAGAACCATATTATATTTTTGAGCATACTCAGCCATTCTGTCAATGGTTGGTCCCGGAACCGCCTCAGCGGAAGCATACCAGGCAGAATCCTGCCCGGGACAGAAATATGGTGTATTGAATATTTCCTGTAAACAAAGAATCTGTACTCCTTGTTTGCCGGCCTCTTCAATAAATGGGATATGCTTTTCTACTATTGCGGATTTAATTTCTTCAATCGTCCCGTCCCCTTCAGATTTAGGGATACTCATCTGTATTAGACCAGATTTTATTTTCCTCGGCATTGTTTCCTCCGGATATTTGATTCTTAACAATAATTCATTATCACCAGAATAATGGTATTAAATGACCTTTGAAGAAGGGCCTCTCTTAATAAATTGTCCGAACCCCTTTTTTATTTTTATTTCATTTTGCTCAATCGCAACCTCACCCCTGACAAGTACCGTTTTGCATTTGCCGGTTACATCCCAACCTTCATATGCGGAGTAATCACAGTTGTGATGGTGATTCTCCGCGGTGATGGTATGTTTTTCTTCGGGATCGAAGATGACAATATCAGCATCAGAACCAACAGCAATTGTTCCTTTTTGTGGAAACATCCCAAAAATCTTTGCAACATTTGTAGATGTTAGTTCCACGAACTTGTTTTTACTTATACGCCCTTTACGAACACCTTCGGAATATAATAGCTCCAATCGATGTTCAATACCAGGAGCCCCATTAGGAATTTTTGCAAAATCACCTTCTCCCATTCGTTTTTGTTCCATAAAGAATGGGCAATGATCCGTACCTATTGTATTTATCAAGCCCTGGTTAAGTCCGGCCCACAGTGTTTCCTGGTCTTTTTTCTGACGAAGTGGCGGACTCATAACCCATTTGGCGCCTTCAAAACCTTCCTTTTCATAGAGGGACGCATCCAATAACAGATACTGCGGACAGGTTTCAACATATACCTTCTGATTTCGTTCGGTAGCTGCACGTACTTTATTTAAAGCACCTTCACAGGTTAAATGAACAATCAACGCTGTAACACCCGTGTAATAGGCCATATCAACAAAACGGCCGGATGCTTCTGTCTCCGTAATCTCCGGTTGTGAGAGATAATGATACCGCGGTGTTAAATTGCCCTCTGATCGATTCTTTTTTACAAGATAATCAATCATATCACCATTGGTAGCATGTACAGCCACCAGGCCCCCATGATCCCGAACTTCATTCATTATACTGATCATCTGCTCATCATCTATCATCAATGCACCCTTATAAGCCATGAATACTTTAAATGAGGTAATACCTTCTTTCTTTATCATATCTTTGATTTCCAAACGTGTGTCAGAATTAAAATCCGTAACTGCAATATGGTAACCATAATCTAAAAATGAGTTGTTGTCAGATTTTTTATGCCATTCTTCTAAAGCTGCCTGCATAGACTTTCCCTTAGATTGAATAGCATAATCGATTACCGATGTTGTTCCCCCGAAAAGTGCTGCTCTGGTACCTGATTCGTAATTATCGCTTGCAAACGTTCCCATGAAGGGTAGATCAAGGTGTACATGTGGATCTATTCCACCGGGGAAAACAAGTTTACCTGATGCATCGATGGTTTTTTCTGCTTGCATATTAAGGTTTTTACCGATCGCAGAAACACATTCACCATCAATGAAAATATCTGCAATATAGTCATCGGCTGCGGTGACAACTCTTCCATTCTTTATCAAAACTGACATAATCCACCTCTATTTTTGAATAATTTGATAAGCCTTAAGGCTATTTATTTTTCTTCCCTATGCAAAGTTGATCTCGGTTCTCCAATAAGCAGCTTATAAATGATATAGTACAGGATAAAAGCGACGAGGAAGCCTGTAAACCAGGACAGATTATAGAGGAAACTCAGTGCCGGAAGCCAATAACCGATTAAAGCAAGCAAAATACCAAATGCCAAAGCTATCACTGCCGCTGGATTAAAATCCGATTTATAGAGATATTCTCCATCGGGCTTGTAGAGTGCAAATAAGTTCAATTCTTTTTTCCTTATTACGAAATAGTCACAAAGCAGAATACCAGGTACTGGTCCCAGAAGGCCGCTGACAAAGATCAGAAATCCGCTGATTTCATCAAGTAGCCACCAGGGAGATATGATTATTCCAATGATTCCAGTGATTAAACCGCCACGTTTAAAATCTATCTTTTTGGGAAAAACATTTGCAAATGCATTGGCCGGGGCAATGACATTTGCAGCAATATTGGTACTTAAGGTTGCAATAATCATAAAAATCTGGGAGATAATAACGATTAAGGGATTTTCAAATCGTGCTAACAATGAAACAGGATCCCAGGGAGCATCCTGTGATATTAGAATATCATTAAAAAGAGGAGAGTCTGATAATTTTTCACGAACTGCTACGATATCATCATTCATAGTAGGTCCGTCTTGTCAGTTAGACCAGATTACTAACTCATCCAGTTTATTCCGGCTTCGGGATTCCATTTTGTAGTTGTCTTTTTGAGTTGAGTCCAGAAATCAATCGAACTTTTTCCCGTAATATCATTAACTCCGAATTTTGATTCATTCCAACCACCGAATGAAAAAGGCTCCCGCGGTACGGGAACGCCAATATTCACACCAATCATACCAGCACTGGCCCGTGCCATAACTTCACGTGCCAGACCACCACTTTGAGTGTAAACACCAGCGGCGTTACCATAATTTGAACTGTTCTCGATGGTCATCGCTTCATCCAGATTCTTGGTGCGTATAATCGCCAATACAGGGCCAAACACCTCTTCCTTTGCAATGGACATATCAGGGGTTACATTGTCAATGACCGTGGGACCAACATAATATCCGTTTTCGAAATCCTTAACACTGGCATTACGGCCGTCAACCAGAATTGTTGCCCCTGCTTTTTCTGCTTCGGTGATATACCGTTCAATCCTTTCTTTTGCTTCTTTCGAGATTACTGAACCAAGGTTCTGGCCCGGTACAATGTTTCGTGCTTCTTCACACAATTTATCGATTATATGATCAACATTGCCAACTCCAACAACTACCGATAAGGCCATACAACGCTGTCCGGCACATCCGGACATCGAGGCGGCAACATCTTTGGCGGTCATCTCCACATGGGCGTCGGGAAATACAATAAGATGGTTTTTTGCACCCCCAAGGGCCACACATCGTTTAAGGTTTGAAGTGGCTCTTTTATAAACGATTTTGGCCACTTTGGTTGAACCGACAAAGGAAACGGCCTGGATGCCGGGATGATCACAAATAGCTTCAACAATTTCACGATCACCATTAACTACATTAAATACGCCATCCGGTAATCCAGCTTCCTTCAACATTTCAGCAATGCGGTTTGCGCTGATCGGAACCACTTCCGAAGGTTTAAGAATCATACAGTTACCCAGGGCAATCGCATTAGGAATTGTCCAATGGGGAACCATATGCGGAAAATTAAATGGTGCAATGGAGGCTACAACCCCCAGCGGTTTTAGTTCTACCCGGCATTCTACTCCGGGGCTTACTTCGAGGATTTCTCCCTGTATCAGTTGAGGCATTGAGCAGGCAAATTCCGTAAGTTCAACGCTTTTTGCGACCTCGGCAATGGATTCATTCATGGTCTTTCCATTTTCTTCATGAACGATAGCTGCTAACTCTTTAAGGTTTTGTTCCAACAATGTTTTATAACGGTAGAAGATCTGGACTCGATCTTTGATTGTCCTATTCGACCAGCCCGGGTATGCCTTCGTTGCTGATTCTACTGCCAGATCAAGATCCTTTTTGTTCGATAGGGGTACAGTAGAGATCTTATTACCATCAAGCGGACAATGTACATCCATAGTTGCCTGACTATTTACTTCAAAACAACCTGCAGTGAAATTTTTTACTTCAGGGTATTTCATGAAAATTCTCCCAAACTTATAAGATAAATCTCATAATAAACGGCAAAATTTTAATAGTCAACAGTTTTACACATTTTTACAAAAAAGACAGGGATAAAATCTTTTACATTTCCTGTCGTCATTTTGCCTCTATGCATAGTTTTGGTTTACCTTGTTCTTCCATTATATAAGTTATCCCAATGAGTATCGCAGTGGGTTATCATCACCTACTTCTTAATTTTCAACTTTTAATATTTAGATTAATTAACTGCCCGATATTAATATCCCTCCAAACCAACAATCCTTTTCCGACTCTCCCAATGTACCTACTACTATCATATAATTTCCTGAAAACACTGCCTCAATCGATTTATGGGCAATTGCTTTTATCTCAAATCCCTTGCTCTGCAAATCATCACGGAATGGTTCTAATTTATTAGTAGGAACATTAACGGCTTTCTCTATCAGCCGGCAGACATTCTTCTTATCTTGATCTTCATCAAAATGCAGGATGAGTTTTTGCACTAATGGGAACTAATTTACTTTATAAAAATGATACAGGTATGAGGTAAATCAAGCATATTGGGAATTTTATACTATAACGCAATTTTTTTTCTGGTGTCGATGTACACCAATTTTAATGCTTCCCATATTTCTACAGGATTTTAATTTTGAATTTAGATGTTGAAAACTAACGGTATTTTTAAAAATGTAATATCTTAATCACTTCAACTCTGAGGCACTTGCGATTGTTTTTGCAAATCCTTAGGTAAAATAATCCAAAAAGTGCTGCCTTTTCCCTTTTCACTTTCAACTTTGATTACACCATGATGCTTCTGTATAATGTTGTAACAGATATATAGCCCCAAGCCTGCCTTGACCCTCGACTCCTTTTTTGTAAAACGTGGTTCAAATAAACTCTGCATCTGCTCTGGTGAAATTCCAACACCGCTGTCCGCAATTTTTACATGGATGTTTCCATCTTCAGCCAAGGTTCTGATCGTAATTGTACCCTTTCCATCGATTGCCTGTGCGGCATTTTTTAGTAGGTTCAAAAATACCTGATTTAACTCACTCGCGTAACAGGTTAAAGAAGGAAGAGTACCATAATCTTTCACCACGCTGACCCCCTTTGGCAAATCATGTCCAAGCAGGATCAGTGTGCTTTCTATACTTTCATGAAGATCTATCTTTTGTAGCTCCGCTTCATCCAACCTGGTAAAGCTCTTCAAACTGTCGACAATCTTGCTAATGCGTTTACTGGAAGCTGAGTTTGCTTCGCTGTTGTCCTGAATAACTTTAAATGAGCGTTGTAGTTTAGTGCTATTTCTAATCTCATCAAGAGATTGACTTGTTTCCAAAACCTCTCTGATGTTGGTGATGCATCGGTTAAAAACATCAAGAGTACTATTGATGACCCCAATAGGATTGTTGATCTCATGTGTTATTCCTGCAGTAAGCAATCCCACTGATGCCATTTTCTCTGACTGAATTAATTGTGTTTGTGATTCGATCAATTCTTTGGTCTTTAATTCTAACTCAGCATAAGCAAGTTCTCTGCTGCGGACAAAATACTGCATCAATCCAAACACAATTATTGATACACCCATGATGTTTACGACAAACAATGAGGTTATGGTTGCTGATGATAAATTTGGGGCATATTTTGATATTTCGCTGTCTATGAGACCCGATAAAACAGTCAGTAAAAGATAAGTCAAAAACCAGTATAGTGTAACCCGAGCTTTCTGGAATGTCAGCGCGCCTAGCATGGCTGTCATTGACCAAAGGAATACTGTGCCTGATGGCCGGAATCCGCCCAGACTCCACTGAAAAAAGAACGGAAGCACCAAACTTATTAAGATCTGAAAAAAACGTACCACTTTGAATCGCTTAGAAAAAGAGAAATACCAGAGATTTACAAAGGTAAAAAAAATGTACCCAAACGGAATGATGGCGGGAAACAGAAGTCCATTGTATACACAGACAGATCCCCACACAAGGCCTCCGCCATTCATTAAAAGAGCTACATAAATGAGAAAGCGATGATGTAGCTTTTGTTCCTCTGTGTCGGATGGTCGATTTCCTATTTCCGATAGTTGCTTTATCCAATTAACATATTTATTTAATCTGATTTCTTTCAATGGGAATCTCCTGAATATTATTTATCTTGATATCGCGGTCTATGGTCTTGAAGCTCACCTGCCACTAAAGTCGGAAATCAACACGCGAAACTTGTCCAAAAAGATCTGACAGTAAACAGACGATAGATCATCCTTTTGGGGGAATACAAAAAAAAATACATAAAGGGATCAGAGTCACACCCACCCCAACTCTACAGTCCAATACCCCTGTTCCCTCTTACAGTACAACTTGCAGAATTCATCATTATAACATTCAAAATTTTCATGATTTGCCAAGAGATGCCCGTTCAATGATCAATAAACAGTGAAAAAGGCCAAAGGCTAAAGAACCAAGGATTTAGGGTTTTGGATTTAGGATCGAGTGTCTGGCA
>CBDUVK010000070.1:0-11265 GCA_965370645.1 uncultured bacterium | reverse complement strand
AGCTGAAAATGAAGCTTTCGAAATAAATCTTACCTTTAAATGGTATTATTACTCTATTATGACATTGTTATTAATACCGTTAACCGGACACCCCTGCTTAAAAAGAAAAAGGGTTAAATTGCATCAAAAAGTAAGTCCGTCACTGAAGATTATATCTCATTTCCCAAGATTTTTAATCTTAATTACAATAGCAAAATTTAAACCGGATACTCATGATTGGGAGAATAAATTAATGGTCTGCAAGGTGCATAATTCCAATAGTCTTTCACTTTGAAGCGAAAAAGACAAATCTCTTTAACATTCCCCAGATAAGTTTCCAATTTTGAGAAAAATAAAGAATAGCGGAAATAAGGGTAAGTAAGGTGATTCCAAGCATCAGAATACCAATCATATCAAAGTACTGTGCCTGGTAGGTATAACTTCCCAATCCATAAAAATTTAGCCAATTAATGAATATGAGAACAACAACAATCACGGCCATCTGTATAAAAGTTTTCCATTTTGCAATAGCACTGGTAACGATGGGTGTTCCCTTTTGAATTGCATAGATCCTGACCAGGGTGACAATCACATCTCTGGAGACGATGATCCATACCATCCACCATTTTACATAGCCCATCCAGGCGAACAATAGCAAAGCACTCGATACCAGGAATTTATCCGCTAAGGGATCCATAAATTGTCCCCAGCGAGTGATGACTCCGAATTGTCTTGCGTACCAACCGTCATACCAATCGGTCCATGACGCAAGTATGTAGATGATCGAAGCGATGAATTGGTTGATAGTTGTCTCTTTAATAAAGAAATATAAAAATAGAGGTGTTAATAAAATTCGTAATATGGTCAACTGATTTGGAATAGTCAGTCTCATATAATCCTGTTCTTAAGTAGAAATTAATTTAAAAATAGTATGACAGACGATACAAACACAATTCTATTTTACCTGATAATTATATAACCTGATTAATACAAAAACTTAACCACAAAGACTCAAAGACACAAAATACAGTAAATGTAGAAGTATTTCATAAAAGTTGAAAATATGCTTAGTTTACAATAATATACTTCTTTAATCCATTATTATTTTTGACTTTGTGTCTCAGTGTCTTGGTGGTTGAAATCTTTCAGGATAGGATAAAAGGAACCATAAACACAGATTGATTTTACTTATTTTACTCTCTATCTTTTTTATTAAAATGAGGCTCATATGCCAAATGAAATATGGTGGTTTCTCTTTTTAGTCATCGATTTTGGTTTATCCCTCCTGGTCATCTATTTATTTGGGAAAAAATCATTATACGTAATTATTGCTACCAATATTATCATATGCAATATCCAGGTTATAAAAACAGTAGAGATTTTTGGATTTGTTGCAACCCTGGGTAATATACTCTATGGAAGTATTTTTTTGGCAACAGATTTACTTAGTGAAGTGTATGGCAAAAAGGAGGCCCGAAGAGGAATTTGGCTGGGGTTTTATGCGCTCATTTTTATGACGATTGCTATGCAATTGTCTCTTCAGTTTGAACCACATTCGAGCGATTTCTCACACGATGGCATGAAAACCATATTTGGTTTCATTCCCCGAATAACCTTTGCAAGCTTACTCGCTTACCTCATATCCCAGAATCATGATATCTGGGCCTTTCATTTTTGGAAAAAGAAAACCAGCGGTAATTATCTCTGGCTACGAAATAATGCCTCTACCTGGATCAGTCAAGCCATCGACAGTGTGATCTTTGTTTTCGTGGCATTTTATGGAGTATTCGAAATGTCGGTCCTTTTATCAATTCTTTTTACCACATATTTTATCAAGATTCTGGTGGCTCTGTTTGACACACCCATAATCTATCTGGGGCGATGGGTGTTACAAAAATATCATCTGAAATTTGATTCAGAAAATTCGCAAATCTAATGAGTAAGTAAGCTATTTAATTTCCAGCAATAGTAATATCATTAAGCGACAATCAGAGGAAATATGGTGGATAAATCTATAATCATTCAGAAGTTGGATGAGATGGCCGTGTTGATGGAACTGAAAGGTGAAAATCCTTTTAAAATAAGGGCATTTAGTAATGCGTCTCGAATCCTGCAAGGAATATCTGATGATATCAGTCAATTGATAGAGAGTGGTCAATTGACCGAAATTAAAGGTATCGGCAAGGGAATAGCAAATTTCATCAATGAGATTGATCAATCCGGTGAACCGGAAGAGCTTCAGAATCTAAAAGAGGAAATACCCTCCGGTTTACTGGTACTTCTCAGAATTCCGGGCATGGGTGCCAAAAAGGTGAAGGTAGTGTGGGAGAAATTGAATATACAGACTATCGGAGAGTTAGAATATGCCTGCCAAGAGAATAGATTAGTTGATCTGGATGGATTTGGAGAAAAATCACAGCAAAATATACTTAATGGAATTGAACTATTAAAAAGATATTCAGATCGGCATCTGTTATCAGAGGTTCTGGATGGTGCAAGAGAACTTCATGAAATCATTAAGAATTTTCCTGGCCTCATTCGTTCCGAAATTGCGGGGAGTCTTCGCCGCAGCAAGGAAACAGTCAAAGACATCGATTTCGTGGCGGCCGCTGATGTCCGGAATCATGATAATATTTTGGATGCATTCACTCACCTGGACCAGGTTGAAAGAATCTCCAGCAAAGGGGATAAGAAAAGCAGTGTTATTCTTAAAAATGGAATTACAGCAGAATTACGAATTGTAAGTGATGAAGAATTCCCATTTTCTCTTCATCACACCACCGGTTCAAAAGAACATAATGTGGCTATGCGCGAACAAGCAAAGAAGATGAATCTAAAGTTGAATGAATATGGTCTGTTTGAAGAAAATGGAAAGAAAATTGGCTGTAAGACGGAAACGGAGATCTTTGAGACCTTGGGTTTGTCCTACATCTCCCCAGAATTACGAGAAAATCACGGTGAAATTGAAGCCGGTTTGAATAAGAAAATTCCAAAATTAATAGAGATACCAGACATTAAAGGTGTCATTCATACACATTCGACCTATAGTGATGGTCTTCATTCAATTAAAGAACTGGCAGATACTGCCCAATTACTTGGATACAAATATCTGGTAATAAGTGACCACTCTAAATATGCCATCTATGCGAATGGTCTCTCTGAGGAGCGAATAATACAACAGTTTCAAGAAATTGATGAGTTAAATCAATCGTTTGAGGATTTTCAAATCCTGAAAAGTATTGAATGCGATATTCTGTCTGACGGGAGTCTCGATTACACTGCAGAAGTATTGGCAGGTTTTGACCTGGTGATCTGCAGTATCCATTCACGTTTTCAAATGACCGAATCTGAGGCGACAAAAAGATTGCTCAAGGCCATGGAAAATCCCTATACAACCATCATTGGTCATCCTACCGGCAGACTGTTACTCGCCAGGGAGGGATACCCGGTAAATATGCGAACAATCATTACAGCTGCTTCAGACCTGAATATAGCTATTGAACTAAATGCAAATCCACATCGACTCGATATAGACTGGAGATGGCTAAAGTTTGCCAGGGAAAAGGGTGTGAAGATCAGTATTAATCCGGACGCCCATCGCGTAGAAGGTATTCAGGATATACGATATGGCGTGGGTATCGCCAGAAAAGGCTGGCTCACTGCATCCGATGTATTAAATTGTCTCGCTGCTGAACAGGTTATCCGGTTCGCCAAAGCCCGCAATTCTTAAATTCAAATCGAAGCTATTTAATTAATAAATTTTACCACAAAGATCATGATCCGGCAACTGACGGACTCTAAGACACTAAATGGCAAAAAATCAATATTTTTTAATAAAAGATGTAAAATACATTTTTTTGAAAAACAGATATTCCTTTTATATCATTGATATTATTGACTTTGTGGCTTAGTATCTTGGTGGTTGTAAATAATTTAGTCTAATTAAAACTTTTTAACGCCATTTCGGCAATCTTTTCACCAATACTGATGCAGGCTGTCGCCGCAGGTGAAGGCGCATTCAACACGTGCACCATATTGGGGGCTTCCACAATCCTGAAATCATCCACCAGAAAACCATTGGGTTCCAGCGCCTGTGCCCGGACCCCTGCCCCACCTGAATGTATATCCTGCGATTGAAGTTCGGGAATTAAGCGCTGTAAGGCTTTCACAAAGGCACCTTTAAAGAACGAACGATAGTATTCTCCCACACCCATCTGCCAGAAATTCATTGCCATAATCCAGAACCCTTTATAGAAGAAAGCCTCACCCATATCCTTAAAGGAAAAGCTGGTTTTCGTATAACCTTCCCGCTTAAATGCCATCACAGCATTGGGACCGGCCTCTACACCACCGTGAATCATGCGGGTGAAATGCACACCAAGAAAAGGAAATTGAGGATCAGGGACAGGATAAATCAAGTTTTTAACCAAATCATGTTTTTCAGGCACAAGTTCGTAATACTCACCCCGGAAAGGTACTATCATTAACCCCGGATCCACACCGCACATTCTTGCGATCCGGTCTGACTGTAATCCTCCGCAATTCACCAGGTTTTTACAATGAATCGGACCTTGTTCGGTTTCCAGCGTTAATCCGTCCGCTGTTCTGATACATTTTGTTACTTTCGCATCGGTAAGAATTTCGCCACCCTGCTGTTTGACCACTTCAGTGAACTTCGTAGTAACTTCTACGTAATCCACGATACCAGTTTCTTTGACAAATAAACCATCTATTCCCTGAACATGCGGTTCATATTCTTTAATTTCTTCCGGTTTGAGGCGTTTAAGTCCCTTTAAGCCGTTGGCAATACCCTTTTTCTCCAAATCATCCAATCTGGGAATTTCAGCCTCATCTGTTGCTACCACCACTTTTCCACACTCATCATGGGCGATATTATGCTCTTTACAAAATTGATAGAGTTTTTCTCTCCCTTCTACACAGTTTTTAGCTTTCATTGAGCCTGGCTTGTAATAGAGGCCGGAATGGATAACCCCACTATTATTACCTGTTTGATGTGCAGCTAATTTGGATTCAGCTTCCAGGATAATCACTGAACCTTTTATAGATTTTGATAAGGCCATGGCAGTAGCACAACCCACAATTCCACCACCAATTACAGCAATGTCGTAGGATTTTGAGTTCATTTTGACTCCTCTTATTTTCGAATCAAATGAAGCTTTGAGAATTTTTTAATTATTCTGTTATTCAAAGATTAACTCATAATTCAAACGTTAATCCCGTTAAAACAATATAAGAATTTCACTTATATTAAAAAATGATTTTGAAAAAATTTTCTGGAATTGCAGGAATAGTTAGATAAGGTGCCCCACTTTCGAAGAATTGGAGTAATTTATGGTATGGAACTTTCTAATAATCTCCAATAGAAGACAATAAATCAGACCTGATCTATCCTGCTCTCTCGCATTAAGAAACCGGACGGCTATGTACCTTTATTGCTGCATATAGCTCTACTACCAATTAATGGTAATAGCGTTATATAATGCAATATGGCATGTTAGTATACATATGGTATTCTGTTATCGCCTTCTGTGTTAAAATTTTATTCTGTATAAGTGAACAAATATCCCACTAGCTTATTAGTGGTTCTGCGAATATTGACTTGACTCTTTCTGCAGACACCTCACCTGGTGCACTTCCCTTTGGCTTACGGACATACTTGACCTTAGTGTAAATTACAGGAACGTAACCACTATGTTTTGCTTTACTGTTTCCGGCAGCCAGTTGGGCCGCATAAAAAAGAACCGTTTGAGGAACTGTAGTAGTTGATTTTTTTGAACGGATAATCACATGGGAACCACTCACGCCCTGTGCATGCATCCAAATATCTTCCTTATTTACTTTTCTGAAGGTCAACTCGTCATTATCCCTGGCGCTTTTCCCAATCCAAATTTTCCATCCCTGATAAAAGTATTGTTTGTATGGTTTATATATTTCCTGCAGTTTTTCACCATCGGTTTGCAGGATGTACATTTCCTGCAGTCTCTTTTCAACTCTTTTTAAAGCTTTCCAGTCCAGTGGTTTATCTAATATTGCCTGAAAATTTAAAATATCCTCTTGTTGTATCTTAAGAGATTTAAGATTCTGTCTTACCTGACGCCTGTTTTCAGCAACCCTTTTGGCCCTATTGAAATATTTCTGTGCATTTTCTTGTACCGAAAGTTCGGGATTTAGAGTTACAGAAATTTCAGGCTGTTCAGGATCAAAAAGGTCCGTCAATCTGATTTGGGAGCTTCCTTCAGGTATACTCAGCATCTGTGCCAGTAAGAGTTCCCCGATTTTCTGGTAATATTCTCTTTGCTCCTGTTCATCAGGCAAATTATTGAGCTTCCGAATCAGGTGTTCAAGTTGTTCCAGTTTGCTGTTTATCAGTGACTTGATGTTGGTAACAATCTTATCATGATCTTCAGCTTTCTGTTTATTAAATAAGAAATAAGTTAAAGCATCATTTGTGGTGTCATATGTTTTTACCTCCAGGTTTTGATACTGGTGTAATTCAGTTAAGGAAAAAAGATACGGTGAATTATGTTTCAGATAAACCCTGGGCTGGTTCTGTAAGCATTGATCGAGAAATTCCTGAATAGAATTATACAGTAATTTTAACTGCTTTTCATCCGTTGCTTTGACAACAGCCGAGAGATCCAAGGCCGAGCTAAATTCGATTTCTTTAAGAATGGTGTTATTTAATTCGTAAAACTGTTTTTTTAATACCTGATAGAGCGTCTTATTCGGCTGTTGATTAAGAACCGAGGTAAATTTTTCAAGAGATATTTTGGTAAATTCCGGAGCAACTGCGGTCGGAACGGAATATATCTGTCCGCTGAATTTTTTATTTTGCTTAAATGCCTCTTGAATTTGGTAATTTTCATTAACAATGAAAAAATTGGTGCGTTTGAGGAAAAATTGAAGCAATAACCTATGGTGACTTGGAATAAAATCAACAATGATGATACGATCGCCCGGTAAGATTGAAATGCCTTGAATTTTTTCCCCTACCAGATCTTTCATAACATCCTTAGATAGCTTTGAACGCCTCTGGGTGGATTTTGAGAGAATAAAAGGATATTGTGGATCTGTTGACATGACCAGATGGCTGTTATCTCCTTCGCGGTCATGAACCTGCAGGATCAATTCGTTTTTTTTCTGGGTATAACTCGCTTCTATACGAGTCTCTTTAAATCGGACAGACAATTCAGAGGCCTGTCGTTTTAAGGTATAGTAATGCAATTCCATATGAATACACTCTTTTAGAGAATTTAATAAAGAAGGCACTAATTTCTAAAGGCTTCAAAGAGGAGAATAGTTAATCCCCACTAATTATCATTTTGAAGAAAATCATAAGTATTGCCCGGAATGACATAGTTAGGAGCATATAATCCAGGGTCGTAATTTTTAATAGTAGAGTATAAGGGAAGATTAAATCATTATTTCTTGCGCAGAATGAATAGTGTAAAATCATCACTCAAAGACTGATCAGCACAATGATCTAATACACGCAATGTGATCTCGTCCTGAATGGATTCACAGCTTTCCGATCTTTTGTCAAGAACAGTTTTAACAAGGTTCTCTTCTCCGAACATCTCTTTGCTGTCATTCATGGCTTCTATTACACCATCCGTATACATCAGGAGGAGATCATCTTTTTCAAGCTTGATCTTGGCGGAGTTATATTCATATGGCACCACACCAATGCAGACACCGCCTTCAGCCAATTTTTCAGGTTCATCTCCTTTCCTAAACAACAGTGGAGGATTATGCCCCGCATTGATATAGGTGAGTTCAGAGGTTTTCTGATTATAACAGGCGATGAATAGAGTGATATAGCGATCAGAAGTTGATAGTTCCTCGATCAGGTGATTCAACTTCTGCAATATTAAAATTAAATCTGTAGTAAAATCCAGATAAGCCTTAATAGTGGCATGTAAAGTTGAAACGAGCAGCGCTCCGGTTACTCCTTTCCCGGTGACATCAGCTATACATATGACAGTTTCCTCATCATTTACCGGAAATACACTATAAAAATCACCCCCGATGCCTTTGCTGGGAATATAAATACCACTGAGCTCCAATGAACGGATCTTAGGCAGGTGATGCGGGATAATTAAGCGTTGAATTTCTGTTGCAACTACCAGATCCTTTTCCATTTTTTCTTTTTCAATGGTACGATGCAACAGACGTGAATTTTCTATTGCCAGTGCTGCCAAAGTTGAGAAAAGTGTAAAAGAGCGCAGATCATGCTGGGTGAAAGATTTTTCGTCCTTGCGATTCAGTGCTTGAACAATTCCAATAGTCTTCTTATTAAAAATGAGAGGTACACACACTATACTGCGAGTGACATAGCCTGTTTTTTGATCGAATGAACGATCGAACCGCTCGTCCTCATAGGCATTGGGAATCAATAAAGGTTTTCCCTCTTTAGCCACCCATCCAGCAATCCCTTTTCCGATGGGTAACCGCAAAGGTTTTACTTCTTTCCCTTTGGGGCCAAGTGCAACTCTAAATTCAAGTTCATTAGTTTCATGGTCCACCAACATGAGCGATGCGGATTCAGCATTCATGATCCCCATACAAGTATGTATAATTGATTCCAGCAATTTCTGAATATCTTCGCCACTGTCCAGGGCACGGGATATCTCCAGAAGAGTAGATATTTCTTCAAAAAATGCCTGAGTTTTAGCCGACGATTCCCGGGTTTCTTTGAGAAGTTCAAGGTTTCGCCAAAATGATGCCAGATAGCTGACAATCAACTGACCTATCTGGATTTCCATTTTTTTTATTTTACGGGAATTATTATTAACTCCAAGAAACCCATAGCAATTGCCATTTTGCCGGATCGGAAATAGTATGCTGATCTGATAATATTTAAGAAATTCGGAGATTGATAGGTGATTGTCAATATTATCGAGCGTTAAAATTTCCTGGTAATAATTTAACCATGAAATCTTTTTTTGATGCCTAAACGGCTCTTTTACTTCTGCATCAATTAATAAGATGGGAGAAATAATATTATCTTGTACATCAGGGAAAAGATAGATCGATTTATAATCAAATAACTTCTTGAAATGGTTCAGTACTTGCTGAACTTCTTCTGTAAGGGTCTCTTGCATCTTTCCGTATATACTTTTGATTAATTATATCTCCGAAATAATTTTTTTCCAGTTAGAACATACTTTTACCGTATTCCCAATGAATCAAAGGGAATGTAACAATTCTATCATCGGACAAAAGTAAAAATAAATGAAGGAATTATGTTAAAAATATAGGTTATGACTCGGTATAGTTTTCAAAGCACTTTGCAGGACTAATTTTGGGTCTGGACCGGTTTGACTAAATTAGGTTTAGCAAGTGTTATGATGAATAAAGCTTTCAACTGTGGCTTGTAATTTTTCTAAATCATCAACAATACAATCCGGATTTAACAGCATACTATCATGAACTGATTTTTTGGTCAGTTCATTGGTTACTGCAATACAATTCATATCCGCATTCAGGGCGGCCTGAATACCGACTGGCGAATCTTCAATAACCAGGCAGTCTTCCGGATTGAGCCTTTGAAGCGTCGCCAGCAGCAGATATATTTCCGGATCCGGCTTCCCGTTCCTGACATCATCCCGGGTGGCGATGGAATTGAACAGTGTGGAAAGATTCAGAATATCGAGTATTTTTTGAGTCTGATTCCGATAAGACATTGTAGCGAGTCCTGTTCTATATCCATTTTTACGAGACCAGCGAAGAAGGCCGATATTAAACGGACAGGCATAAGCATGAACGAGATTTGGCTCGCTGATCATTTTTTCATAGTACTGTAAACGCAATTGTAAGAAAGCCTGCCAACCTTCAGCAACTCCCATTTTTTTTGTAAGCTGAAATGCTGTTTTCTCAATCTTCAACTCTGTAATGAGTTTTTTGGCTACCTCATTTCTTGTTAATCCCACTACTGTCTTATAAACATTCATCACCTCATTCTCTGAGAGATGCGAGGGTGCTAATTCAACTGCGGCCCTGGCATACGAGAGTGCTTTCACCTTTTCAGTTTGCACCAGGGTTCCATCGAGATCAAAAAAAAGAGCTTTAATCATTCCAATTCATGAATAAGATGGTTTAAATTATCCACTGCCGATTTTCCCAAATGAATTCGGATCACCTGCCGGTTCCCTTCCTTGAGCGCTTCGAAATCACCTAAATATTGCGTAATCTTCAAAATCCCGAAGCTAATCGACGAAGTATCACTGCCAGCTTCGTCCGGAATATCCAAATCTGCTGGCATGTCAGCTGAAAGTTGAATGAAAATCCCGTGACCTGCATCTCCTTTATGCAACTGCCCGGTTGAATGCAAGAATCGAGGGCCATAACCTACAGTCGTCGCCAATCGATACTTTTTTTGAAGCAGTGTTCGCAGATGATGCAATGACTCATTCAGAGCTGAATCTGGTTTAATATATGCCTGTATTGCGATATAACTTCTATTACTGTCACTTGTTTCATCGATACTTTTGGAATCAATCAAGTGACTAAAAATTTCTTTTACACTTTTACCGGCAACATCTCCAAAAAACTGAATCTGATTTGTTGTATAAACCGGATCGCCCTCTTTGAGCATCCCGGATTCTTTATAAGATTTGACCATATCCCGCGCCAATATTTTTGCAGATTCTACATTGGGTTGATCAAACGGATTAATTTTTAAACTCCAGCCTGCAATTACTGTTGCTATTTCCCATTTAAAAAATTCCTTACCCAAGTCATATATATCATCAAGAACAATGACCATAACCGGATGTCCGGATAGAGAGAATTTTTTAATTGTATCCTCAAAACTTTTATCCGCTTTTAGATGAATAAACACAAAGATACGATCTGCAGTATAATCCCGGACATCAAGAATCTCTTCACCCACCACTGGCAGAATTCCCCGGCCCTCTTTTCCGGTACTTTCGGCTATCAGCTGCTCTACCCAGCTGCCAAAGTATTGAATTTTTTCAGACATGATAAAAGTCAATTTATCCCTTCCCTGTTTAGCAAGTATTCCCATGATTAATCCTAGTATAGCCGCAGGACTCTGCAGCTCCTGCTCAGGCGAATCATACTCAACCTCTTGTGCTGCTCTTGCAAGTAAAACTTCCAGATCAACACCCAAGAGTGCGGCTGGAAGGAGTCCAAAATATGATAACACTGAATAGCGGCCACCAATATCCGGATCATTTAGAAATACTCGTCTGAAATGTAAGTGTTTGGCAATTTTTTCCAGACCACTACCCGGATCTGTGA
>CBDUVK010000069.1:0-11267 GCA_965370645.1 uncultured bacterium | reverse complement strand
TGTAATATTTTAGGTATATTTGAAGAGAAGACTCGATTCCCAAGGCGGAATTCGCAAAGAGAAATTGCTCTTGTATTTGGCGGAAGAGGTATGGAAAGATAACCTTAGAAATTTAATGATCGATAAACAGATGTATAAATTATTGTTATTACTAAAAATACATTAACCTTTAGTGGCTAAATTATTTCTATACCCTTGATTATTTAAAATAATTTTGTAAATTAAAAAAGTAATACTAGCAATCCACAATATCGATGTCTGAAAAGCACACTGATTTTTGGACGTTCTTTTGACACGTAATAGCATTTCATTTTTACAATTATCGGACCATCCCCTCATCCAATTTGGTCATGTTCTATTAAATGTATTAGTCTACAAAAGCCCATTTCTTACTTAAATATAGAAAGTTAAGATTTTAAAGGGGTTTGACTCATGAAGGAACCGGCGTTTTTTAGGTTAATTACGGTCATGATGCTGATAATTCTACTGGTTTTAGCCTTAGATTTTAATTCTGCCTCGACGATATGGTGTGTTGGTTATACCCAGGAGCGTGATGAGGTAAAGGAACAGCTTTTTAAGGATGTTCAGGCCGCATTTGAAAGAGCCAGAGCCGAGAGAATTGCCTATCTGTCCCCGGACAATTTCGCCCGGGCTAATGAATTTTATCACGAAGCTCTCGAGGATTACAATAGAGGCGAGAGGCTGAAAAAGATCCGGGAGAAAATCAATCAGACAATGGAATACCTGGGGGCAGCCTTTCAGCGTGCAGAGATTTCCCGGATCATTTTGGAAGATGCGATGATGATGAGAGCAGAGGCCGGCGAAATGGGAGATCGTTACGCCCGGGCTTTCTCCAAAGCAGATCGAAAATTCAATGATGTCATTCTAAAAATTGAAAAGGGGGATATTAATCGTGCAGAATCGGATGCTAAAGAAGTTGAGCAGGAATACCGCAATGCGACCATCGAATCTTTGATAAGCATGGATTTAAAGGAGGCATGGAACGAGCTGGAGCAAGTTGAAGAGAGCATTCCCCTGGAATTTTATGAGGCGATTGTGGAAGAACTCAGGGAAACTGAGAACTATATTGGAGATGTAAAAGGATCCACTTTCTCGATCGCGGATTTGCACCGCGAAGTTACTGCCCGGATTGATAGGGCACTGGGCAAGGCAACCCCTCAATTACCAACTTTACCCGATTCACTGGTTATTGGCGGTTTTCAATTATCGGTTACCGAGTATGGCCGGATTAACCGATTCAAGCTGGCTGGCAGGGCTAGTGGTCATTTCATCACCTTTCCCTGTGCACCGGCTCAACCCGGCTCTTCCTCATCGGGCCCATATCTGTTAACGCCACCTATATTGACACCGTTCACGGTTGAGTTTAATGGTTTAGATATCCAGAATTGGCCACCTCAAAAAACCGAAAAGGTGATTGCGGGCAGTATTAACTATAAATTTGAGAAACCACTGCACTGCCCGGTGCGAGATTTTGAAGTTTTAATTGATGAGCTTATATTCACACCCAATATTGCTGAGGCCCGCGTTCGGATAGCGCTCCCCCCGGGCACCCTATCTGAAGTTGATCGCTGCGCCCCTGCAATCATAGGTCCCCTTTTTGTGAACATCGACATCGCCTGCGGAATTCAGGCTAAACTACCGGAATACCGGGCAGATTCACTTTTAATCGGGAATACAGGCATACTTATAAATCTCAGGGGAATAGAAATCGATTTAAAGAGCCCCTTAAAGAAAATGGTGTTTAATTCCGGCCAGACCATACCCCAGGAATCTTTTCCTTCAAACTCCGGCTATTTATATGGCAATTACAGGTGCGCCAACGCTCAGGTCATAGAGTGCCTGGGCTTCCAGGCAAGCCTGAAACTTCAGAGTCCCTGTACTTTTAATTCCATTATTCCCCTGAATTTCCAGCTGAATTTGGATTCCGGCCAAATTGAAATTGAAAGAAACTGGGTTAAGGAGGGGGTTTTCACGGGCTCAGTAACTCTGCCTCAAACCGTGAAAAATATAAATGGAAATGTTATTAAGGCTAACCTGATTTCTGCCACAGTTGATTCACTGTTAAATCTATCCGGCCAGGTATATTTGAATCCCGGTCAGGATCTGAGCTGGGGCGGTTTCAGCTTAGAGACAGATAGTGCCAGACTGTTTCTTCCTGCAATCCATAATGAGTTTTTGATTTCACCTCTCGATACCTCATCAAGTGATTCTTTCCGGCAAATTTACGGATACAAACTTAAACCGGTTTTAGAGTCAATACCGGGTCTAACCGTTGATCTTTTCGAGCCGGGCCCAAGGGATCAGTTTAAAATATTGAGCCCGGATGGTGAGCAACCAATTTCATTTGCCTTGAAAGAAAAAGTTATACGCGGTTGGCTCAATATCGGGGCAAAAGGTGTCAGGGGAGAGTTGCAGTCACAGGAAGAATTTAAATTAATGGACGTTGATTTGGGCATAGCCAGCAATCCGGATTATAAAGCGGGTAATCCGTTTAAAGCTTCAATCTGGCACCAGCCCGATTCACTTCTGTGGGTAGATTTTCAATTTATACGTAATGCTGCATTTGATTCTTATATTGGTGGCCGTCTAAATATTCCTTATCCCTGCGAGATTGTCCCCAAGTACAAGAACCTTGAAGTGAGTTCAACCGCTGAATTAGTTGGCGGAGATGTATTTTTCAAAGAGAAAGAGTTGGCCTACTGGGGGGTAACGATGACTGCCGATTCCAGCGGAAATGTTTTATCAGTTGACGAGGGTAAGATCATATATATGAATTCCTGGATCAGGGAAAAGATCCATTTTTCCAAACCATTTCGCATTATCTGGGGTGAAATGTTGGCCGATGGCGGTCTGGGAAAGTTTCTTTTCGATCACAACTCAGCTGGTCAGAGATTCGATGGATTCCCTTTTACACTTCATAAGGCAGCCTTGTCTAAATATGTTCCCGGAAAGCCAAAAACAGATGCTATGCTGGGATATCTGCGTGCCTATGGTGATCTGCACTTTAATTTTTTCGGTGCCAAAAAGATGGACGTTCAAGACTATAAAGATACCAGATCAGGGCATGGCCCGAAGGATTCACCCTTTTATGGCAGGTATGTCAAAATAGATAAACAAAAAAGTAAAACCGGATTTTATAAAAACTGGGGTTCAGGAACCGCAAAATTTAGTTTTGCGGTTGACTATGATGAACAGGACCAAAACGGTTTTAAAGGAATTACTACCAAACAACCGATGCTGGTGGATATGCAGTTTGTTCCATCATTCAACGCCGGAACATTGACACCCAAGACGATAGATCTCAACAGTCAAAACTCATTTGTCCATTTTTGCTGTGGGGACGCTATCAAGAACGATTCCCAGGTATTAAAACTGATGGCAGCCGATTTTGCCAGTGTAAACACCATCAGCGGGCTGATTCAGATTAGGGGTGACGCATTAAAGCGCATTGTCTTGGAGGGGCAAGCGGCTGTGAAAGCCTGGAAATTTGAAGGCCATTCGTTAGCAAGTTTGGAGATTACTCCCAATAATATTATCCTGAAAAACAGGGCACAGGTGAGCTTTACCTGTTACAGTGTCGGTATGTTGGGGTTGGCTTCCACAAAATTAATCTTGAACAAAAAAGTCGGAAGCCTGGAGGGGGATGTTTCAGGGGTTTTTCAAGTATATTACGGGTCTAATTACGTCATCGATCAAAAGAATTATACTGAATTAGAGGCAAGGGGGCGTTTTAATTTTTATTTCGGTCCGGATGCCAATTATCTCCAGGGGTATGGAAAAATAAGAGCCAGGTTTGGTATTGTTCTGGAATGTGAGGGTGCCTTTTTTGCCGGGTATAAGGCGCCAACCAATAAAATCTGGGCTTTGGATCAGATCACCAGAGGTCCCAGTATCAGGGATATCCTGGCAAAGCAGGGGAAAACAAAGCTAACCGGAATTTATCTGGCCGGCTCATTCTCATATACGGTTAGTTTAAGCGCCATTATTGAAGGCCGCTACAGCATCTGGGTGGGGGTAGGATTTTTCGGCCCAATCCTGATAGATTCTCAGCCGGACTTTAGCACCACTTTCCTGGCACATGCCGGCATGGGACTGCATGGATCGTTGCTGGGTGGTCTTGCCAGGGCTGGAGCATGGGCGGAACTTCTGGCCTCCACAACCTTACCACTCAATCCATTACAAATGAAAATTTGTCTTCAAGGTACCCTAGGTGTGGAAGCCTGCGTCATTGTTTTCTGTGCCAACTGGCAGGGAACCATCCATATCGATGACAGCGGGGTCGGTACCGGGGGCTGTTACAATTAATCTATTTTAGTAAGGAAATGTTCTGAGGCGACCATATAAAGTTTTATGCTTTAATTGTTCAGGTTGTGCATAAGGAGGAACAAAATGAGGATTATCGTAACATTCCTGGTGTTATTTTTTATCACTCCCGGCTCGATTGCGCAGCGTATTTTAATTGATACAACAAAGGTAAGCAAGCAACCCCAGGTCAAATTTGATCAGTCAGGAAAAATACTCCAAATACCCTGGAACATTTCAGAAGTTGAAAAATTCGTTCTTCAAACCTATGTTGATACTCATTTTATTTTTCTGAGCTGGATGCCGGTAAATAAGGCCAAAGGATATAATCTGTACCGTAGAGTAGCGAACCAGAGCTATAAAAAAATAAACAAACAGTTGATCGTCTGGCCCACGGATAAGACTAAAACCATTGCGACGTATCAGAAGATATTACCGCACCCCAAATTTAAACTGGAAAGAATTCATATACAGCGGGCAACTATACCCAAGGGGAAAGAAATTTATTACCCACCTTTCACAGATCCAAAGCTTGAACCAGTGTTGCGGTATCTTGGTAAAATTTATTACCAGGTTGCGCTTATTATCGGTCAGGGATTTGCAGACAATACAGTAACAGCTGGCACAACATATACATATAAAATAACCTGGGTTGATCAGGGAAATAAAGAAATCGAATTTGGTGGCGAAGTTTCGGTAACGGCAGGCAAGATTAAGAAACTATCCAAACCAACGGGTGTCAAAGCTGAAGCGGGTGATTCTGAAATTTTACTTCTCTGGAATGATCCACCGGCGGTAGATACCTTAGCCGGTTACCATGTTTATAAGTCCACTTCAGCGACCGGCCCATTTACCCGCTGTGATTCGGTGCCAATCCTTACCCGGGTTCCGGTTGATTTACGGGGCGACAGTTTAAAACCGGCTCCATTTGGTTTCCTGGATCCTGAGGTGAAAAACTATACCACCTATTATTATCGAATCGCCTCCCGTAATCCGCTGGGAAGGGTCGGCCCTATGAGCAATATTGTATCCGTGATGCCCAGAGATCTGACCCCGCCCGAACTGGTAAAAAATATGGATATCACACCTCTGAAAACCAATCAATTGCTCATCACCTGGAATTGGGTTTCAAAGGACGTGAAGAAGCGAGTTGAGGTAGTAAAACAGTATCATATATTCAAATATAGCGATTATCAATTGGCGCTTGCCGATACAGCGGCAACCAGCCAGGCTGCTATCGGAGTGGTCACCGAACCCAGCATTCGTCTCATCAGCGACACAGTACGGTCTTATACAGATACTAATGTTATCCCTGAACAAGTCTATTGGTACCGGATATCTTGTGAAGATACCGCCGGCAATATTGGACATAAGTCCGCCGCTTTGAGCGGCATTCTGCCGGATTATGAACCTCCGGATTCCGCGGTGATGAGCGCCGCAGAAGGATTCGACAACTATATCCAGGTTTCCTGGAATCCTCCGGACCTGACAATAAAGAAGAATCAGGACTTAACGGGTTACCTGCTTTATCGCGGGATATGTGGTGGATATAATGAAATCATTAAGAGAGACGAGGGGGATGTATATATCTATCATGCATATCCGCTCCATTTGCTGGCTGATATCACCGATAAAGATACCACGACCTACAAAGATTATAGTCTTCCGAAGGGATCTCCCATATGTTACCGGTACGCGTTGAAATGTTACGATAAGGCACAAAATCTGAGCGTAATGTCTGATTCGCTATGTGAGCGATTGCGGGATAAAACCCCGCCAGATCCACCGGTGATAACGGCATTACAGGCCCGGAGTAAATCTCTGAAAATAGAATGTATTGCCCCACCGGTTCAGGACATGAAAGGATTTATCATTGAACGTTCTGAGAACAAGATGGGTCCCTATAAAATAGTATATTCGGATAGTATTCCCCCGAGAGCGAAATGCGGAGATTTTCCGGCTTTGGTAGATTCTGTTTTAGCATTGAAGGTCAATCAATTGGTTTATGTTGATCCTAATTTAGTGCCCGATAAAATCTATTGGTATCGAGCCAAGGCGTTTGATTATGATGGGAATAAAAGCGCTTCATCACCACCGGTCAGTTCGTATACCTATGAGATAAATAAATTATCAAAACCGGGACCATTGAAAGCTGATCTTATTAAACAGCGCGATGGCAACTGTTTTGTCAAACTTAGCTGGAAGAAATTGAATAGCATCGACGAAAACTTCATGGGCTATGTGGTTTATCGAAGTTTGAATAAGAAAAACGGATATCGCCAGCTAAACCAACCGACCCCCATCCCGGAATATAAAGATACTTCAGTCATGCAAAGCATGACCTACTGGTATAAAGTACAAGCCTTCGATAAAGGTGGCGATCGCTCACCGGTATCTGATGCTGTGAGTGTAAAGATCCTTAAATAACATAGAGGAATCTAAATGGCACGTATATGGTATTATATAATTTCATTTTCATTAATTTATATATTTTTGGGTAGCAGCATGATCTATCCCTGGGGTTACTACTCTCATACCGGAATGACGGCTGCGGCTGCCAGGGAAGTTTTTAATCTGGATACATCTAAGACAGCCCCCAAGATCAGCCAATTTAAAGTGAATATTAAATATGACATGGAGGTTGATTTTGGTAAAACCGTGGGAATGAGTCTGGGTATTCTTGGCACAGCCGGTTTTCTGGAATCTTTTGTCGGTTCTATTATTGATATGGAGATATCAAAAGACAAGTTTCGGGTAGATGAGACCCTGACTTATCCTCCCCCCAAGAAACCCTATGTCAATACACTCTATAAAATTATGGCTGAAGCTGGCAGTGATCCGGATACTTATGATGCAAATACGGGTTTGGCGGGCAAGGGTAAAATGCTGGTGGGGCATATTTATGCCCCCAATGGTATAGGGTTTACTGATATCATGGCCGAATTTTGTTATAAAAATGCGGTGAAGGCATGGAAGCAAAAGAATAAAAATGAAGCATTTGTCTGGCTAAGTTATGCCAGTCACTATGTGGTCGATGCCGGTATTCCGGTTCATGCAGAGGCGGATTACCGAAATCTGAATGTCCTGCAATGGCAGCTTAAGTATCACACCTTCACAGAAAGTTACGTATCGAACAACTGGCAAAAATATAAAGCAACTGCAGATTCTGCAGCCAAGGTACCGATGCCGGTCTGTGATATCGGAGCCATGGTGCGTTCGTTGGCCATGGAGACCTATCCAGACTTGGCCGAGTGGAATAAGGCCTGGGGTCAAAAAGGGGGCGGGGAGTATAAAAAAGGAGATGAACCGGCCAACGTGAAAAAATTTGACGAATTGGTGAAAAGGGAAATCTGGCGCTGCGTACCCAGAATAGCAGGGCTATTTCTCAAATTTAAAAATGAAGAGATGAAATAAAGAGCAGGACGTAGTGATCTGTAGAAAGCAGCGGGTATCACCGAGAGAAAAAATTGTATGTGCTAGGCTCAGTATGGGTAATTCTCTTTCCTAAATTTTTCAATGTTAGTTTCAATACCATGTCTTGAATGAACAGATAGGAATTTAAAAATAGGGTAAAATCAATCGAGCGATTCCACCATTTTGCTCATGCGCATAATTCTTTGGCCAAAGGTTTCGTAATCTTATTTAGATAACAGTATTGTTTTTTAGAATTTAAAAATCCACAGCGTGGGGGTCAAGATGAAAGCAAAACTCTCCTTAAAATCATTTCATGTTTTAGGGTGCACTTTTTTAATATGCATCACTTACCTATTTATATCTCCGATACTTGCTCAAAAAATTAACCGAGAAACTGAAGAAATTATAATTGAAGTGAAGGAGGCCATGCACCGGGCGGAAAGATTCAGTTTACCACTATTCGCCCCGACAAATTTTGCGGCGGCAAACGAAGCTTTTCACAGAGCTCTGGAAGAAGTTGAAAAGGGAGAAAATTCCGAAAGAATTTTTGAGTATTGTGAACAAACATTAAAATTACTCGATGCGGCTTTTGAAAGAGCAAGAATATCACAAGATGCTTTGAGGCCGCTGATCATCATACGGGAAGAAACAATTGATTTAGTAAAAAATAGATTAGTACCATGGAGAGCGGATCCAGATTTCTTCAAAGGCAGGTTATTATCAGAATCAGATTTTCGGGAGGAACAATCCTATAACTTGCCAAAAGCAGAAAGCATGTTTGGGGAAGCTGTATTGCGAGCAGAGGTAGGCGATTTAGATGGTGCGAGAGCTTTCGCAAGAGAAGCAGAATTAGAATATAGAAACTCGGCCATAGAGATATTAAAGAACGATAATTTGCATGAGGCAAGAGCGAAACTGAGAGAAGTTGAGTCAGCTATTTCAGTTGAATCTTTTCGAATTGCAAATTCGGAACTTGATAAACTGGAAAGATTTCTTTACAGTCAGGAATCTAAGAAGTTCTCCATTGGTGAACTCTCAAATGAGATTCGGTTTGGAATTCTACAGGTGTTTGATTTAGCGGGTATCGAGACTCCCTCCAGAGGATATACCGACCAGATAATTGAGGTAACTCCGGAGGATCTAATCGCTCTGAGAGAAGTGGCTACCAAATCTTTGACGAACGAGCGCATCACAGAACTGCTTCTCGCGGCTGAAGAAGACTATCGCAAAGCCATCGTTCGAACTGAGGGAAGAAACAGAATTACGGATCAGCAAGCTGCATTGGCAGCAGAATCCGCTTATCGAGAAGCCATTCTGATATCCTTGCGTGAGGGACAACTGAAAGAGGGTCGTATCCTGCTCGAGGAATCCAGAGGATCTGTTACCCCTGAGGAGTACCGAAAACGGGCGCGAAATTTTGAAAAGGCCGAGGGGCTGTTCGAACAAGTGCGAAACCCCGGAACTTCCACCAAAGATTTTCTGGGACATATTAAAAAAATAGAAAACTGGATTTTTCTTTTCCCAATACCCCCATCTTCCCTGCCAGATTTGACAGTAGAACTGTGGAGTGTCCCTGAAAGCCAAAAAAAGTATGCTCATTTGAAATGGCTTAGCCCCTATCCACCTGTAACAGAGCAACTCACGACCGTTTTGGCTGTCGTTAAGAATATTGGCATCGGGGGCGTAAATCATAAGTTTGACACAGAGCTTTATGTGGATGGGAACCTGGTAAAAACCTGGACATTTTCACCATATTTGAAAGCTGAAAATATGCAAGATCCCCTGAGTCGTGGCGAGACACTGATACGGGAATACACTGGTAAATTTGCTGCCGGAAAACATAATTTCCACTGGAAAGTTGATACCAAAAATGAAGTTGCGGAGAGTGATGAGAGTGGATCCAGTAGTGAACTAAAGGCTTCATATGTTTGGAAGACATCATCAAACCTGCCAGATCTCATCGTTGAAGATATCTATCACGAAGGAGATCTGCTGGTTGGCAATGTTACTACCTGGAAAATTAAAATAAAGAACAGTGGAAAAACAGACGTGACCACGCCTTTCATGACCTCATTAAAATCGGATGGTGTGCAGTTTGGAATATTTTGGCTCGACACCCTGAAGGCTGGTGAATCAAAGACCTTTGAAACCAAACAGTCTACTTCAATAATTGGCAGTCAATATACCTATAAAGATACAATTACCGGGACGGTAGATGTAAGCAATGTGGTTCCCGAAGCCAATGAAAATAACAATGTAAAAGTAGAGAAATTCACCATATCATATGTAGACCTGGCAGTGACATCACTGGTGATAATACCCACACAACCGCTTGTCCATGAACCGGTAACTTTCTCCTTTGACATAAAAAATAATGGTCCGGCTGATGCCAGTAATCATTTCAAGATACGGGTAATGCCCGGTAAGGTGAGTTCTAAAGGTACGACTGAACCGATTTTCCTAACATTTCCTATGGACAAATTACCACTTAAGGTGGGAAATACGGTCAATCTTAAGCATAAAGTTACTTTGGCGTATGCCGGAAACTATCAAGCAGGCGTGATTGCTGACTATTCTGATCCCAAAGGAGTGTTTAAGAAAGTCTATCTGGAAAAATACTCCGCCAATAATACAAAAACATTCAACTTTCATCTCAAACAAACTTATTATGTAAAAGTGGCAAAAATTGAATATACTAACTGCAACGATGGGGTCATCGTCCATTTGGACAGGTCGGGCGGATTCTGGAAAGGTGAAGTAAAGCTCCAACTGATGAGCGGATCTAAGGTGATATCCTTTGCAAAACCCTATAATAAAAATGAGGTCATTGTTGCTTCCAATCAAAATAAAAGCGAAGAAATTGCTCCATCCACTTATTTCCGGGGTTATGATTTAAAATTAAAGGTCTATGCACTTGAGGCAGGCAAGTCCATTCCCTCAACTGCACCGGAAAAAACAATAAAATTTCCGCAAAACGAGCAGATAGTTATCAATTCGGTCTCGCCTAGCAGCGGTGCGAAGGGATCGAAAGTCCTGGTTACTGTTCACGGAAAGGCCCTGGTAAGTTCATACACTCCTTCCCCTCCGAGTGTTAGCGCCAAATCCAAAAAATGTACAGAATGCCCTGATTATGATGGTATTTCGATAAAAGTGAAGAACTATACTTATGATCAAATTGCAGCAGAACTTGATATCAAAGCGAATGCCTCAACGGGCAAAAAATGGATCCACGTCTGGGCTCCATGCAACGGCGCGGATGTTGTCCCATTTATAATTACCGATAGTAAACCACAGGTTCCCACCACCAAAGAATATACGCTTTATCTTAAAAAGCAGGCTGGACCGCCCAAGGGGGGAGCACATCCATTTTCAGGATCACTTTTGCCGATTCCTAATGCTGTATTGCAGACGATTACTAATGTCAATACAGCCCTGGGAGCTCAGGTGGGCGTTCGAATTATAAAAACCGGGTATACAACGGATGATTGTGATAAGTCAAAAGCTGTTGTTGATCTGGCTCCGGGAAAATC